>CACZBB010000059.1 GCA_902779245.1 uncultured Lachnospiraceae bacterium
TGGACGTTTCTGCTGGATGCTAAGGCATGGACGTTTCTGCTGGATGCTAAGGCACGGACGGTTCTGCTGGATGCTAAGGCATGGACTGTTTTCTGTACACTGAGGCATGCCATCGTCCGAAGGACGGTTTTATTGCAAAACGTCTTCGTTACTGCGGAAGGCAGCGTATGCTTTCCTGAGGGAAGGTGCGGATGGCCGCGCGTTTCGCGGAGAAAAAATGGCGGAGAAAAAACAGCGGCGGTTGCCGGCATCTGCCGGATGCTATATAATAGAAGAAACAGCTGAAGTGCTTGCGGAACTAGGGAGGGATTATGTATAAAATTATCGCCAGTGATTTGGATGAGACTTTGATCCGGCTGGACCGGACGCTTTCGCCGGAGGATGTGGCGGCGATTAAGGCCTGCCGGGAGATGGGCGTGAAATTCGTGCCGGCGACCGGCAGGGGGTATGGCACGGTGGACGGAACGCTCCGGGAGCTCGGCCTGTATGACGAGGCAAACGAGTATGTCATATCCTACAACGGAGGGGCCGTGACCGAAAACAAGGGACACCGCCTCCTGCATTTTGAGGGGATCTCCTTCGAGACGGCGCAGGAGCTGTACCGCCGGGGACTTAACTATGATGTGTGTATACATATCTACACGAGAGATATGGTTTACGCGTACAACTATGTGCAGGAGGAGATTGATTACCTCGCGGGCCGCATGGAGGTGCGGGAGATCTTCACGGACAACATCGACTTCCTGAAAGGGCAGGAGATCGTGAAGGCTCTCTATATGAACACCGACTACGCCTACCTTCGGAAGATCGAGGAGGAGCTCAGGGATATTACCGGCGATCTGGACGTCAGCTACTCCTCGAACCGCTATATCGAGTTCAACCATAAGGGCGTGACGAAGGGCGCGGGCCTTGTGCGGCTCGCCCAGCTTCTCGGCGTGGACATCAGGGATACCATTGCCATCGGGGACAACATCAATGACCTGTCCATGATCCGCGCGGCCGGCCTGGGCGTCTGCGTCGCCAACGCCGTCCCGGAGGCGAAGCCCTTCGCCGATTACGTGACAAAGGCAACCTGCAACGAGGGGGCGGTCGCGGAGGTGATCCGCCGCTTTGTGCTGGAGGCGTAAAGGCTTTTGAACATTACTGTGAACGGAGTGAACAGTAATACCGGTGACTTGTAACAAAAATACACCTCCTGCCCGTTGTTTTATTTGACAAATCTGCATGAAAAAGGTATAGTTTAAGTTAGGAATTTCTTACGAATTGCCCAACAAACGGGCGGGCATTTGCCTCTTTTCAGAATTTGAAAAGCAGATAGGAGGGTAGAGTATGTATCAGGACGAATATAAGCGCTGGCTGTCGGCGGATCTTGAGGATCCGGACCTTCTCCCGGAGCTTCTCCGCATCGCGGATGACGACGAGGCCGTCAAGGAGCGCTTCGCGGTCTCCCTGCAGTTCGGCACGGCCGGCCTTCGCGGGACGCTCGGCGCGGGCACGAACCGCATGAACATCTGGGTCGTCCGGCAGGCAACCCAGGGCGTGGCAAACTGGGTCAAGACCCAGGGCGGCAACCAGACCGTGGCGATTGCCTACGACAGCCGCATCAAGAGCGACATCTTCGCGAAGGAAGCCGCCGGCGTTCTCGCGGGCAACGGGATCAATGTGCGGATGTACGACGCGCTGATGCCGGTTCCGGCGCTCAGCTTCGCGACCCGCTACTACAACTGCAACGCGGGCATCATGATCACCGCGTCCCACAACCCGGCCAAGTACAACGGCTTCAAGGCCTACGGGCCGGACGGCTGCCAGATGACCGACGACGCGGCGGCCATCGTCTACGAGGAGATCCAGAAGACGGACATTCTCACCGGGGCAGCCCGCATGTCCTTCGCGGCCGGCGTGAACCAGGGGCTCATCAAGTACGTCGAGGACGACTGCAAGGCGGAGTTCTACAAGGCCATCGAGGCCCGCCAGGTACGTCCGGGGCTTGCGAAGACCTCCGGCCTCAAGCTTGTCTATTCTCCGCTCAACGGCACCGGCCTTGTTCCCGTCACGAAGGTTCTGGGCGACATCGGCATCACGGACATCACGATCGTTCCGGAGCAGGAGTATCCGAACGGCTACTTCACCACGGCTCCGTACCCGAACCCGGAGATCTTCGAGGCCCTGAAGTACGGCCTGGAGCTTGCCCAGAAGACCGGCGCGGACCTTATGCTGGCCACCGACCCGGACGCCGACCGCGTGGGCATCGCCATGAAGTGCCCGGACGGCTCCTATGAGCTGGTCTCCGGCAATGAGGTGGGTGTGCTGCTTCTTGACTATATCTGCGCGGGCCGCATCGAGAAGGGCACGATGCCCGAAAATCCGGTCGCGGTCATGTCCATCGTTTCCACGCCGCTGGCCGACAAGGTTGCGGAGCACTATGGCGTGGAGCTTCGCCACACCCTCACGGGCTTTAAGTGGATCGGCGACCAGATCGCGCAGCTTGAGGCTGCCGGCGAGGTCGACCGCTTCATCTTCGGCTTTGAGGAGAGCTACGGCTATCTGGCCGGCCCGTATGTCCGCGACAAGGACGCCGTCATCGGCGCGATGCTGATCTGCGAGATGGCCGCGTACTACCGCAGCATCGGCTCTTCCATCAAGCAGCGTCTGGAGGAGATCTACGCGCAGTACGGCCGTTATCTCAACAAGGTCGACAGCTACGAGTTCCCGGGCCTTTCGGGCATGGACAAGATGAACGGCATCATGGCCGGACTTCGCGAGCAGCCGCCGAAGGAATTTGCCGGGAAGGCCGTCGTCGGGGTCGTCGACTACGCGAAGCCGGAGGAGACCGGCCTTCCGAAGGCCAACGTCCTCATTTATCGTCTGGAGGACGGCGCTTCCGTCATCGTCCGCCCGTCCGGCACCGAGCCGAAGGTCAAGACCTACTTCACGACCCTCGGCAAGGACCTCGCCGAGGCGCAGGCCGAAAAAGACGCCCTCGCCGCCGCCTGCCAGCCGATCCTCGGTTAAATAAATAAGAAAAAATGAAAAAGCTGCCGCAGATGAGGAGAAATTCCCCTCTGCGGCGGTTTTTGCATTTTATGTGATATACTTTTTTTTATCAGGCCTTTGGGCGGGAATATTTTTCTAAGGGAGGAAAATGACATGCAAAAAAACAGGAAGCTTCTTCGACACGCGCTGCTTACATTTGCCGCCATGCTGGCGCTTGGCTTTGCGTTTCTGCTGACCAATGTCCACGCGGGCTCGCTGGAGGAGCATCATTTGATGCCTTACCAGCTGTATCATGGAACTCTTTATACCGGCAATCCGGAAAAGACATTCACGATGATGGATCAGACCTACACCTACGGCATCACCCGGACCGAATACAATGAGATGAACGCGACCTTCAATCTTGACGGGGCGATCGACCGCGTCTCCTTCGTGATCGGCCATATGGACGGCGGGAATACCGCGAAGGCGGTTCTCAAGGTGTACTACGATGACGTCTACCAGCCAGATGCGCTCATCAACCTGAACGGCGATATGGTCAACAGGACCGTCACGCTGAACACCGAGGGCGTGAAAAAAATGCATTTGAGCATGAACGATACGGACGGCGATTACGCGATCGCGAACATTGTCCAGACATCGGTCCATACATACCAGTCCGCGATCACGAAGATCGTTACCGCGAAGGAAGCGGGCATCCGCACCTTCACCTGCACGGAATGCGGATCTTCATATATGGAAACGATCCCCGCAAGAACCTGGTGCGATCCGTACTTCTTCCCGTACCAGTCGTCGCATTTGAAAAAGTATGATGAAGTGGAAGGCTCCTCAACCTATTTCACGGTGATGGGAGAGAAGCATTACCAGGGACTGGCGCGCTGGGAGTTCAATGCGGCGACGGCGCTTTTCAACCTCTCTCAGAATTATGAAAGCTTCACGTTCACCGTTGGCCATATTGACGGCAAACAGACCCCGAAAAGTGTGCTTTCCTACTATGTGGACGGCGTGCAGGTCGGCACGGTCGATCTTTTCTATGACATGACGAACCAGACCGTGACGATCGACAATCTTTCCTCCGCAACGCAGATCAAGCTCTCCATGAACGATACGGATGGCGATTATGCCATCTTTGACATCCATGCGGAGCCGAAGAACAAAACCCCGATGGAGCATTCCTACGTGGCTGAGGAAACGATGGCCGCGCAGTTCGGAGTTACCGGCATCATGACCCACCGCTGCGCGGACTGCGGCGCGTTCTACACCTCGGTCATTCCGGCGCTTAAGCGGAGCCTTAAGGACGCCGCCGTCACCGCGGCGCTCGCCAAAACCTCCTACGCCTACACGGGGAAGGCCAAGAGCCCGGCGGCGACCGTAAAATTCGGCGACACCCTGCTTCGGAAGGGCACGGACTATACGGTCACCTACGCAGGCAACGTGAAGCCGGGAACCGCGACGGCCACGATCAAGGGCAAAGGCAGCTACACCGGTTCCATCAAATTATCCTTTAAGATCACGAAGATCGCGCAGTCCCCGACCGTTAAGGCCAAAGCCGTCGCCGTGAAGTACGCGACGGTGAAGTCGAAGAAGGTCGGCGTGAAAGTGTCTTACTATCTCGCCGCGAAGAATCTGAAGGGCACGGTCTCGATCAAGAAGGTCGCCGGAGACGCCAAGGTTACCGTCAGCTCCGCCACCAACGGCCTCATCATCGCCAAGGGCACGAAAAAAGGAACCCACAAGATCAAGGTTCGCATCACCGCCGCAGGCACCTCCATCTACAAAAAATATACGAAGGATGTGGTGGTGACGGTAACGGTTAAATAAGAATCAGAAAAAAGGCTCCCGCACGGTTATGCATGCGGGAGCCTTTTTTTTGCGGGTCATCTTGCCGCGCTTTTGATGAGGCGGCTGATGTGCTTGTACAGAAAGAAGGTGAGCAAGCTGTCGACGATGCCCTTCACAAGGTTGAACGGCGCGACGCAGAGCATGACGAAGGTGAAGAGATTCGTGACGTTTTTGTTCACGGCCGTTCCCATCTCCACGAGCGCGTCAATCGGCATATGGAAGGCGGCCGCGTAGGTCGGGAGCATCACGTAGGCGTTGATAAAGCAGCCCGCAAGGGTCATGACGAGCGTGCCGGCGCAAAGCCCGATGAGCGCGTTTTTTCTTGTTTTTTTCAGCTTGTAAATGATGCCGGCCGGGATAATGAAGGCGCAGCCGATGGCAAAATTCGCCAGCTCACCCACGAAGGCGGTGGAGGTGCCCTTGATCACGGTCTTCACGAGAATCTTTACAAACTCGCACACGACGCCGGTGACCGGCCCGAAAGAGAAGGTTCCGATCAGAACAGGGATTTCCGAGAAGTCCAGTTTGTAGAAGGGCGGGGCGAAGGGAAGCGGAAACTCCAGAAACATCAGCACCGCGGCGATGGCGGAAAACATCCCGATAAATGCCAGCTTCCGGATCTTCACGGAAGAATCTTTGCGTTTGTCTATATTGGCCATAAAGAGACTCCTTTCTCCGCGCTTCGCGGAAGAACCCATGTTTCCCGGGGAAAATAGGGTAGAGGGAGGCGAACGCCGACCTCTGCCCCGCATCGCGAGCCGCGTGCTGCCGAAGGCAGCTTTCCTTACGCGGCTCTGTGAATATAAAAAATCCCCGGAGCGGCCTCCAGGGATTTCGTGGTTTTTCGTCAGATGCGGAAGATGATCACGGAACCACTTTCTTCTTTCATCCAGACTTTAACTGTCGGTACCGGAATCTCACCGGTTCATTCACCCGAAGGTGGCCGCGGACTGTACCGCCGGTCGGGAATCGCACCCTGCCCTGAAGAAATTCTGCTGTGTGCGCGCAAAGAGCCCTTTGCGCTCACAAGCTTTATTATAAACGATTATGCCGGAGAGTCAATACGGAATCTGAAACTGCGGATCACTCCGTTCACGGCAATTCCGAAGCTTCGTTCAGCCGTACACCTGAATTTCCGAGATGCAGGTGTCCTTGGTCAGGTCGCCCTGGTAGCGCTTCTCGAGAACGAGCGTCAGGGTGTCCGTGCGCACCGGCTCCGAGAGCAGCACGTATTTTTCGGTCATGCCGTCCGCAAAGGTGAGAAGGAACGAATTTCCGCCGATCTTCAGATACAGCTGCTTCGGGCGGTGGTTTGCGTAGAACGTGTCTTCGCTGACCCAGTTCCCGAGCTTTAAGGCCAGCGCCTGGACCTTTCTTTCTCTCGGCAGATGCAGGGTGATGCTCTCGCCTTTTCCGGCGCCGTCGACGCCCTCCTGCCAGGAGGTCCGCTCGTCCCCGTCCACGGCAAATTCCGGCCCGTGGTAGAAGTCGTCGCCGGGCGTCCCGAACGAGGAGCTCGCCTCGGCCCCCGCGATCTCAAGGAGGCTGAGACTCCCGAGAATGCTCGGACGGGAAGTAAAAACCTGCGCGGAAACGCCATTTGCCGAAGGCTTTTCCGCCTCCGGGGCGTCGGAGGCGTCACTCTCGGCCTTCGGGGGAACCGAAGAAACATTTGCCGGCGGATTTTTCGGAAACAGGCTGCCAAAGCCGAGAGACTGCCCCACGAGAAGGATCACGCAGGCGACGGAGACGACCGCGCAGACCGTCAGGACGATGGCCAGCACCGTGCCCTGGCGTGTCGCCCGGCGGCCATGCCCGGCGAGGGGCACAAGCACCGGCTCGTCGGCATCGTAAGACCGGCGGCCCATATCCACCCTGGGCCCCATGCGCATCAGCCGGCCGTCGGAGCCGATCTTTTCGCTTGCGCCGGACGGGATCCGCTCCCCGCAGCGCGGACAGAAAACCGCATCCGCGTCCATCCTTTCACCGCAATACGGACAAAACATGAGAAACCTCCTTTTAAGCCGGCAAGCCGTCCTGCAGCCGCTGTGGCTGGTACGAAACAGAAGGGGAATCGATTGTTCTTATTATATAATAAACTTTCGATAATTGCACCTGTTGACATGATTACTTTTTGCTGATATATTAAACGAACAGCTGTAAAGCTGCATTATCATCGCGATCACGCAAGAGGATTCTTGTATAGAAAGGAAAAGGGTATGGCTATTTTCAGGGGCGCAGGTGTTGCGATTGTCACTCCGTTTTTTGAAGACGGCTCTGTGAACTATGACGAGTTCCGGCGCCTTATCGATTTCCAGATCGAAAATGGCACGGATGCGATCATTGTCTGCGGGACGACCGGCGAGTCGGCCACGCTGAGCGAGGCCGAGCATATCGAGGTCATTAAGTTCTGCATCGATCACGTCGCGAAGCGTGTTCCGGTCATCGCAGGCACCGGCTCGAACTGCACCAGTACCGCGATCATGCTTTCGAAGGAAGCGGAGGCGGTCGGCGCGGACGGGCTGCTTCTGGTGACTCCCTACTATAATAAAGCAACGCAGAAGGGTCTGATCCGTCACTATACGGCCGTGGCCGAGGCCGTGAAGATTCCGATCCTTCTTTATAACGTGCCGAGCCGCACGGGCTGCAACATCCTGCCGGAGACGGCCGCGTATCTTTGCAAGAACGTTCCGAATATCGTCGGCGTGAAGGACGCGACGGGCAGCATGGCGCAGACCATCAAAATGATGTCGCTCGCGGACGGCGCGATTGACCTTTATTCCGGCAACGATAATGAGATCGTTCCGATCCTCTCGGCGGGCGGTATCGGCGTGATCTCTGTTTTGTCCAACGTCGCCCCGAGGGAGACGCACGATATCTGCCAGAAGTTCTTTGACGGCGATGCCGCGGGTGCGCTGGCGCTTCAGCTTAAGGCCATCCCGCTGTGCGACGCGCTGTTCTGCGAGGTGAACCCGATCCCCGTGAAGACGGCTCTCGAGTATATCGGCATTAAAGCCGGGGCTCTCCGCCTGCCGCTGACAGAGCTGGAGCCGGAGCACAAGACGATCCTTAAGAAGGCCATGAAGGACTTCGGGCTGCCCGTGGCGGACTGAAGAGGCGGCCGACAGAGAGAATATTCAAAAGAGACCCTGAACCCGGGGCCTCTTTTTTTTATGCAAGGCCGCGAAAGGCTCTTCGCGGCGCGCGGTCCGCGAAGGATTTGCCGCCATTTGTCATGAACTGCGACATAAAGGAAGGTTTGTTACGGGATTTCATTAAGTTTTTCAATTTTTTTTCGGAAATGTAACATTTCTGTAATATTTATGCTGTATAAAAGATATCGTGCCTGCCGGGAAAAGGCCGGTTCGGCACGGGATGTTCGATAAAAACCGGAAAAAACCGGGATTATCGTAAAATGTATGTTTTTCACAGACTATGAAGCAAGAGAACCGGATTCTTGGTAGTTTTCGCAGAAAATGAAATCCCGAGAAAATAAAGCTTGCCAAGCGGTGTATTTTGTGACATAATTTAACAGAATTGTAAAGAATTTCATGGAGAGAGATTTTACATGAAGAAGAGAATTGTTAGCTTATTGCTCGCAGCGGTTATGGTTATCAGCAGCATAACGCCGGTCATGGCGGATCGCGAATCGGATGTCCGTTCGCAGCAGGCTGAGGCACAATCCGCGCTTAGCAGCACGATATCCCAAATCGATGTCGACGCAAGCATCAGCGCGTCCCTCGATGCGGAGATCGTTGATCTTGACACACAGGCGGTTAATCTGATGACCTCGATCGGCGTTCTGGAGAACGATATCTCCGACACCGAGGAGCAGATCAAACAAAAGAAGAAGGAGCTCAAGGCGGCCAACGCGAAGAGGGACGCGCAGGAGGAAGGCATGAAAGCCCGCATCCAGTACCTCTACGAGAACGGCCAGAACCTTTCCTTCCTCTCATATCTTCTGAGCGCGGACGATCTGGAGGATTTCCTGAACCGTGTCTCTTACACGCAGGATCTCAGCCAGTACGACCGCGAGCAGCTCCTTGCCTATGAGGAGAGCATCCGGAAGATCGAGTCCATCAAGACGAACCTCGAGAATTCCAGGTCGATTCTGGAGGAAGAGAAGAACAGTCTGGACGGACAGCATGAGTCCCTGGAAGCGATTCTGAGCGAGAAGAAGCAGCAGTCAGCGAACTATAAGGCGGAGGTCGCGGCCCTTCAGAGCCGGGCCGACGAGCTGACCGCGAAGATCGCTGCCCAGAACGCGGAGCTCCGCCAGATCGAGGAGCAGAAGCGCATCGAGGAAGAGCGCCGCAGGCAGGCGGAAGAGGAAGAGCGCAGAAGGCGTGAAGAGGAAGCGGAGCGCCTGAGGCAGGAATCCATCGCCGCCGAGAAGGCCAGGCAGGAAGCCGAAGCCGCCGAGAAGGCCAGGCTTGCGGCGGAGGCCGAGGAGAAGGCCCGCAAGGACGCCGAGGCCGCCGAGAAGGCCAGGCAGGAGGCGGAATCCGCCGAGAAGGCCAGATTAGCCGCTGAAGCCGAGGAGAAGGCCCGCAAGGAAGCGGAGGCCGCCGAGAAGGCACAGAAGGAAGCCGAGGCGAAAGCAGCGGCGGATGCCGCGGCGAAGGCTGAGGCCGAGAGAGCCCGCAAGGAGGCGGAGGAGAAGAAGGCCGCCGCCGAGAAGGCCAGGCAGGAAGCTGAGGCCGCTGAGAAGGCCAGACAGGAAGCTGCCGAGGAGAAGGCAAGGCAGGAGGCGGAAGCCGCTGCGTCCGAGGCCGCGAGACTGGCCGCAGAACAGGCCGCGGCGCAGTCCGCAGCGCAGTCCTCGGTTCAGGAATCCGTTCCGGCAACCCCGACCCCGACCCCGTCGCCGGTTCCGCAGAGCAGCGGCATCTATTCTGACGGCAGGGCGCTCAGCGCGGCCGCACAGGCGAACAGCTTCTATCAGGCGACCGGCTGCATGTACCAGACGGGAGCCCGTCCGGGAGCGAATCCGGCATATGCAACGGACAATGCGAATATCGGCACACAGATCGCGGACTATGCCGTTCAGTTTAACGGGATACCGTATGTACGCGGCGGCGCGAACCTTGTGACCGGCTGCGACTGCTCCGGTTTCGTCTATGCGATCTATCAGCACTTCGGCGTCACCTTGAGCCGCGACCCCAACATCCAGGGGACGCAGGGCCGCGCGGTTTCCCTCGCGGAAGCCAAGCCGGGTGACATCGTGGTTTACGCGAACCATTCGTCGATCTACATCGGCAACAACACGATCATCAATGCCAGCGAGCCCGGCGTGGGCGTGGTTATCCGCTCGCCCGTGACCTACCGCGGCATCGTTACGATCCGCAGAATAGCTGCCGGGCTGAAAAGTCCGGCAGCTTTTTCGATGTACCGGGCATGGTAGATGACGGCCTTTGGCAGCGCGCGGCTCGCGGGGAAGGGTATAATGTAGTTATTTTTTCAAAGAAGTTTATCTGGCAGAAGATAAAATGCAACATTATGCCAAAAATGCATTTTCAGGAATTATATTCTTTACATTTGACGGTGATGAGTTTATAATTTTTTTAGATTTGCAGGGCGAGAAAACGTTTCTTGTTAGCTTGCTGATCAAATAAAATTTAAGGAGGTTTTTACCATGCAGCAAAATAAACCCAGAGGTTCTGTTATGATCCTTGTTGTCAGCATTATCATGATCATCGGTTCGGCTTTCGGTCTGATCGCCAGCCTGATCACGGGCGCGGCCGGTTCTTACGTGAAAACAGCGATGACGGATGCGGATATTCAGTCCGCGCTTGCGCAGAGCGGTCTCCAGGTTCCGGCCGACAAGCTCTCTCAGGCCCTGATGATTATTACGATCCTCAGTGTTATTTCTGCGATCATTGAGCTTATTTGCGCCATCCTCGGTATTGTCAACCGCAACAAGGTTGAGAAGGCCGGTCTTCTGATCGTTCTGGGCATCGTCATGATCGTTGTCGCGCTGGTTGCCAACCTGGTTCCGATGTTCATGTGGAAGGCTGTCATCTCGGCTGTTTCCGTTATCGTTGGACTTGTTCTGCCGGTTCTCTATCTGATCGGCGCTTTCCTTAACAAG
>CACZBB010000060.1 GCA_902779245.1 uncultured Lachnospiraceae bacterium
GCTGGCGGACGGCGCGGCGCGGCTTTCCGGCGGCCTTGCGGAGTTGGGACAGAAGACGGCGGAGCTTGCCGCCGGGGCAGCGTCGGTTTCGACGGGCGCGGCGAACCTCTCCGGCGGCCTTGCGGAGCTTTCCGGTAAATCGGTGGAGCTCAGATCCGGGGCCGCGGCGGTGGCCGCGGGCGCCGCAAGCGCCAGCGACGGCGCGTCGGCGCTCTCCCAGGGCATGGCTGTCCTCGACGGCAAATCCTCCGAGCTGAAAAATGGCGCGAAGACGCTCGGCGAAGGGATCGGCGTCCTTGCGGACGGCGCTTCGACGCTGGCGGAGGGCACGAAAACCCTTTCCGGCCAGTCCGAGAACCTTCGGAGCGGGGCGGCAGCCCTGGCCGGAGGCCTCGGCACCCTGTCCGAGGGCGCGAAGACTCTGTCCGAGGGCGCAGCGGTTCTTTCCGGCAATTCTAAGGCTCTGCGCAGCGGCGCTGACGGCCTCTCCTCCGGTCTTAAGGAGCTGACAGCCGGCGCGAAGACCCTGGCACAGGGGGCAAAGACGCTTTCGGGGAATTCCGGCAAGCTCGTTGCCGGCGCGGATACGCTGGCGGCCGGACTTGTCGCGCTCGCGGACGGGTCCAAAACCCTTGCCGGCGGCAACGCGGCGCTCTCGGACGGCGCGGAAAAGCTCGCCGCGGGCATGAAGGCGCTGGCCGGCGGCACGGGAAGACTGGATGAGGGCGCGGCGGCGCTGACAGCCGGCGCGAAGACGCTCCGGACGGGCGCGGACACCCTCGCCGCCGGGACGAAGAAGCTGTCCGGCAATTCCGAGGCGCTCCGGAACGGGGCGGATACCCTGGCCGCCGGCACGGACACGCTGGCGGAGGGCATCGGGAAGCTTTCCGACGGTTCCGCGGAGCTCTCGGACGGTATCGACAAACTCAAGACGGAAGGGCTTGATCGGATCGTCTCCTTCTTTGACGAGGATCTGGGCGAGCTTGCGGATACCATGGACGCGATCGGCGATGCCGCCTCGGCCTACCGCAGCTTCACCGGCGCGGACGAGAGCATGGACAGCCACGTAAAATTCATCCTCAAGGCCGACAGCATCGGGCAATAAGGCGAAGCCGGGCCGGCAGGATCAGGAAAAGCCAGGCCGCTCATACGAGTGCCTGGCTTTGCGTGCGGCTTCCCGCTCATTTTCTTTTCTTAAGCTTTGAAAAATGTATTTCCGGGAAAGCGAGGTTTTCGGTCTCAACGAAAGCCTCGCTTTCCTTTTCCTCTTCCTCCAGAATCTCCTCCACGTATTTCATATCCTTAGCGAAACGCTTTACGTGTATTTCCGGCACGGCCAGCTCCTCGTCCTCGTAGGTCAGCTCACGGTTTGAGGCCTCCGCGTCAGCCCCGGATTTCTTTTTAAAGATACCAAACATATTTTCACCCTCCGCTTACATGTTCCACAGGATCCTCTGCGTCAAAAAGGTCCTATACCAGATTGATAAAGAATGTGATCACCAGGCTGTTGATGAAGTCCGCGAAAAGTCCTCCGATGATGGGGATCAGGATATAGGCCTTGATCGACGGAACGTACCGGTCGCAGACCGCCTGCATATTGGCCATGGCATTTGGCGTCGCGCCCATGCCGAACCCGCAGGTTCCGGAGACGATCACCGCCGCGTCGTAATCCCTTCCCATGACATTGAATACGACAAATGCCGTGTACACGAGCATGAAGAGGGTCTGGCCGAGGAGCAGGATAATGAGCGGGAGCGCCAGGCTTGCGAGCTGCCAGAGCTTCAGCGTGATCATCGCGATTCCGAGGAAAAGCGTAAGACAGATGCCTCCGAGGTCGTTGATCTCGCCCATATGGATGTGGAGCCTGCCGGTATATTCGTCAATATTCCGCATCACGGCCGCCACGATCATCGCGCCGATGTAGACGGGAAAGGTCATACCCGTTTTGGCGAGCAGCATCGAAACAACGGTGCCGAGACCGACCGCGAGCACAAGCTGGAAGACCGCCGGCGCGTAATTCGTATGCAGGCGGACGTGCTTTTCCTCCTCCTCCAGAAGAACCGTATCGTCCTCCTTCGAGGCCGTCGCGAGGAGATTCTTCCTTTTAATCAGCCCGTTGCCCAGAGGACCGCCCATGAGCGAGCCGGCGATCAGGCCGAAGGTGGCCGCGGCCGTGGCGACCGTCGTCGCGCCATCCAGCCCGAGGTCCTCCAGAATCGGGCCGAAAGCTCCCGCCGTCCCGTGGCCGCCGACCATCGGGATCGAACCCGTACACAGACCCAGAAGCGGGTCCAGCCCGAGCGCCGAGGAAAGGCCGAGGGCGATGCCGTTTTGCGCGACGATCAGGATCGCGACAAGGACAAGCAGTACGATCAGGGCCTTGCCCCCGCTCTTCAGCACCCGGATATTGGCCTGAAAACCGACGGAGGTGAAGAAAAATACCATGCAGACCTCGCGCAGGATATCGTCAAAATAAAAATCGACGATGCCGAAGGTGTGGAGAATGAGGGTGAGAATGGCGAAAAGCAGTCCGCCGATGACCGGCGCCGGGATGCAGAACCTCTCCAGAAACCGGATCCGTTTCCGAAGAAACGAGCCAAGGAGAAGCACCAGGACCGCGATGGCGAGGGTCTGGTATTTATCAATAAACAATTCCAGCATGTAGATCCTCCTTTATTGTTCGACGATGTCCGGATGGATGGTTCCGTTACGGTTCGCTCCGTTCACGGGAATGAAGGCGTTTCGCGATAACAGGAATCATTTCGCCGTTCCTTCCCGGTCGGCGGGCAGAAGACCCGCGTCCTCAAAATACGCTTCCGCGCCCGGATGGAAACGAAGATCAAGATCCCTCGAAAGCTCAAGCCCCAGGCTCTTCTCATGGGTATAGAGAACTTCGGTCAGGGCCTTCACCGTCGCCGCGTCCAGCCGGTCCGAGGCGAGGAGAATGGCGCGGACGCCCAGCGATTCGGTTTTTTCCTGCCCCCTATACAGCCCCGCCGGTACTTCCACCCTCGTGAAGCTGGGATTGTTGCGGAGAAGCAGCGATGCTGCCCGCCCTTCCAGGGAAAGAAGCCGGAGCGGGACGCGCTCCGAAAGGCTCTTGAAGGCTTCGATCGCTCCGCCGGCGGTGCAGAAGGCCGCGTCGATCATCCCGCTCTCCAGCGCGGCGGCGGCTTTGGCGTAATCGAGGTTCACCGCCGACACCTTGTCCCGGGCGATCCCGTAAGCCGTGAGAATCCGCCACGCGGTGCTCTCCGTGCCCGATTCGGCCTCTCCGATGCTGACGGGGCGGCCGAAAAGGTCATCGATCTCACAGATGGGAGAATCCTCCCGGACGAGGATCTGGCAGGCTTCCGTGTAGAGGCCGGAGATGGCCGAATAGCCTGTCCGGGGCTTTCCGGCATAGAGCCCGGAGCCGGAGAGCGCGTCGGCGATGAGGTCGCTCTGCGCGATGCCAAGCTCCAGGTAGCCATCGGAAAGCAGCCGGAGGTTCGCGGCGGAGCCGGCGGTCTTTCGCGCTTCCAACGGCTTTCCTGTTTTCTCCGTCACGCATTTGGCAAAGGCTTCGCCGAAGGCGTAGTATTTGCCGCCGATGTCCGCCGTCCCCAGCCGGACGCGGTCGGCGCCGCACGCTGCCAGAAGCATGGCACATACCAGCAAAGCAAGGCATTTCAGATAATTTTTCATACGGCCTCCTGTTTTGATCAGACAAATGATCCTTACGCGGTGGTGTGCATGGGTCATTTGAAAGTATAGAAAATTTGTCGTTCACTATAACTACATTATACAGGAGAATGCGCCATTTTTCGACAGAACTGACAAAAAAATGAAAAATTGTTAATAGACACTTTCCGCTTGCGAAAACCGGCGAAAAGAAGTACACTGAAATATAGATATGTGCTGACGGCGGGGACAGGAACCGCGTCTGCGGGAAACCGTTGAAGGTAAAAACATTTGTTTAAATAAGGAGGAGTACGATGCGTTTAGGAGCTATTGAGGCGGGCGGAACCAAGATGATCTGCGCGATCTGCGATGAGAATGGAAACATTTACGAGAGAATGTCCACACCGACGCTGACACCGGCGGAGACCCTGCCGGCGATGCATAAATTCTTTGAGGATCATGAGATCGACTGCCTGGGCATTGCCTGTTTCGGGCCGCTGGATCTCAAGAAGGACTCGCCGACCTACGGCCACATTACGACAACCCCGAAGCTCGCGTGGCAGAACTGCGATATCGTGGGATATTTCTCGGATCTGGGCGTACCCGTCGGCTTTGACACGGACGTGAACGGTTCCGTCACCGGCGAGGCCACCTTCGGCATCGCCCGGGGAATCAAAAACGTGGTCTATTTCACGATCGGCACCGGCGTGGGCGCGGGTATCCTCTGCGAGGGCAATCTTGTACACGGCATGCTGCATCCGGAAGGCGGTCACGTCCTTCTCACGAAGCATCCGGACGATCCGATGGAAGGCAGCAACTGCCCGTTCCATCCGAACTGCTTCGAAGGTCTCTGCGCCGGCCCGGCTCTCCAGAAGCGCTGGGGTGTGCCCGGAAAGGATCTCACGGAGCGCGAGGATGTCTGGGATATGGAAGCCTGGTACATCGCGCAGGCGCTGGTCAGCTATACGATGATCCTCTCGCCGGAGATTTTCATCCTGGGCGGCGGCGTTTCTCATCAGAAGAGGATCTTCCCGCTTGTCCGCAAGTACTATGCCCAGTTCATGAACGGGTATCTTAAGACGAAGCAGCTCGAAGACCTCGACAGCTATATTGTCTGCCAGAGCCTCGACGACAACCAGGGGCTTCTCGGCGCCGCCATCATCGGCAAAAATGCCCTGGAGGCAAAATAAAAAAGTCACGGGAGGATGATTTTCATGAGCGAAACAATGGATACGGCAACAGAGCCGAAGCGTCCGGGCGGATTTCTGGATCTTGGCGATGACGATATATGCCAGAGAGCTTCCAGGCGCTACAGCCGCGTCTCGTTCGCGCTTCTTTTACTCATTGTGGTTTCCAACATCGCGGGTATTGGCCTGTCCGTGGTGGTCATGGTTATGAACCATGGCGATCCGCAGGCCCTCACCGCGAACCCGCTGCTTCAGCTGGCCGTGATGTTCGTGCCGATGTACGTGATCGGGGTGCCGGTGGCCTGGCTGGTCATGCGCCCCATGCCGGCGAAGACACCGAACGCGGGGAAGATCGCCGGCGGGCACCTTGTCGTCCTTTTCCTCGTCGCCATCTTCTTCATGCAGGCCGGGAACATTGTCGGGACGATGCTTGCCCAGTTATTCACCGGAGGGAAGGCGCAGAATGCCATCGAGCAGCTCGTCGGCATGGACGGCTGGCTGCAGTTCGTGGTGATTACGCTGATCGCTCCGGTGATCGAGGAGCTTGTTTTCCGTAAATTCCTCATCGACCGCACCAACCGGTTCGGGGAGAAGGCGGCCATCCTGTTCTCGGCGCTGGCCTTCGCCCTGTTCCACACGAATCTCTTCCAGCTGTTTTATACCTTCGGCCTCGGGCTTGTCCTTGGATATATGTACGTCCGCACGGGAAAGCTTCGCCTGCCGATCATTTTCCATGTGGCGATTAACGCGCTCGGCGGCATCATCCCGGTCCTGCTCCTGCGCCTGGTGGAGAAGAATGCCGGAATGTCCTTCGCGCAGCTCACGGCGCTTCCGCAGGAGCGGCTTGTGGAGTTCCTCGGCGCGATCATCCCGCTCACGATCTATAATCTGCTGATGTATGGCGCGGCGGTCGCGGGCATGATCCTGCTGATCATTTTCGCGAAAAAGCTTCGCTTTGAGCCGGCCAAAGACGAGCTGCCCAAGGGAAGGGCCTTTAAAGCGGTCTGCATCAATGTGGGCTTTATCCTTTACTTCCTTGTATGTGTCCTTCTCATGGTGCTGAACCTTCTGGAAAGCGCGGGCATTTTGAATCTTAACTGACAAATGAAGGTTTCCGGAGGTTTTCCGCACGGGGGGCAGCCCCTATGCGGAACGAAGCGGCGCATCGTAAACGTGTCAACGGCCCAGGCTGCATGTCTGGGCTGTTTTTTACCTGTTTTTCGAGGAGGACCAAAATGACATTACCGGAATTGCTTGATTATTTTTCGACGTCGGATACCCTTGGAGAGAATCCGGAGGCGGTGGAAATAATGCGCTTCTACAGCCGTGAAGCCCAGAAAATCACGATGAAGATCAATACGGCGTATCATGAGCCGGACGAGATGGTACGGCTGTTCTCGGAGCTGACCGGGAAGAGCGTTGATCCTTCGTTCCGGCTATTCCCACCGTTTTATACGGACTTCGGAAAGAACATTACGCTTGGGAAAAATGTATTTCTGAACGCCGGCTGCAAATTTCAGGATCAGGGAGGTATTTTCATCGATGACGGCGCCCTGATCGGGCATAACGTTGTTCTTGCCACGCTGAACCATGATCTCGCGCCGGAGAAGAGACAGCAGCTCCGCCCCGGAGCGATCTATATTGGAAAAAATGTCTGGATCGGGGCTAACGCCGTGGTGTGCGCCGGCGTGCATGTCGGGGATAATGCCGTGATCGCCGCGGGCGCGGTGGTCGTTAAGGATGTGGAGGCCAATACCGTCGTCGGCGGAGTCCCGGCGAAAATGATCAAGAGGATCCCGGGATCGCCGGGAGAAACTAAGAACTGCCGGAGCAATTGACGAGCGCTGCGCGATAAGAGGAAACTATGGATAAGGATTTTGATATAAAGAGAGCCTACGAGGCGTGGGTGGCGGCCGGGGAGCCGGTGGAAGAGCAGAAGAAGGCGAAAAACCGGCGGGGCCAGGAAGCGGGCAAGGCTGAAAAAGCGTTCCGTGAGAAGGAAGCAAAGGAAAAGTTTAACCGGCCCGACGGAGAGCGGAAAGCCGGCGAAAAAGAAGCCTCCGGATCCGCGGAAAAAACGGCAAAAAAAGAGGCCGTCTGCCCCTTTCACAAGCGCTGCGGCGGCTGCGCGTACATCGAGCGCGACTATGCCTGGACGCTCGGCTTCAAGAAAATGAAGCTTCAGGGGCTGCTCCGGCCCTACGTGAAGCTCAACGAGATCGTCGGCATGGAGGATCCCTACCATTACCGCAACAAGGTCCACGCGGTCTTTGCCCATGTCCGCGACGGCCGCCGCGAGCGGAATGTCGCCGGCATCTATGAGGCCGGCACCCACAAGGTCGTCC
Source organism: uncultured Lachnospiraceae bacterium (assembly GCA_902779245.1). Classification (GTDB taxonomy): domain Bacteria; phylum Bacillota; class Clostridia; order Lachnospirales; family Lachnospiraceae; genus Chordicoccus. Next base: position 7,196 of record CACZBB010000060.1, read on the forward strand.
CGGTGAAGGGGTGTAAGATCGAGAACGAAAAAGCCGGAGAGATCATCCAGACGATCCTGGGCATGCTCCGGGACTTTAAGATCAAGGTCTACGACGAGGATATGGACTATGGGCTGCTCCGACACGTCCTCGTTCGCGTCGGACACGCGACCGGCGAGATCATGGTCGTCCTCGTGCTCGCCTCGCCGATCCTTCCGAACAAGAACGTTTTCGTGAAGAAGCTTCTCGAAAAGCATCCGGAGATTACCACCATCGTTCTCAACGTCAATGACCAGAAGACCTCCATGGTTCTCGGCAGCCGCGAGACGGTTCTTTACGGGCCGGGCTATATCGAGGACGTGCTTCTCGGCAGCCGCTACCGCATCTCGTCGCGTTCCTTCTATCAGGTGAACGCCGTCCAGACCGCGAAGCTGTATAAAACGGCGATCCGCATGGCGAACCTTACCGGCCGCGAGCGCGTCGTGGACGCTTACTGCGGCATCGGCACGATCGGGATCACGGCGGCCGCCCGCGCCCGCGAGGTCATCGGCGTCGAGCTGAACGGCGACGCGGTCCGGGACGCCGTCAAAAACGCCCGGGCAAATGCGGTGAAGAATATCCGGTTTTACGAGAACGACGCGGGCGATTTCCTCCGGCAGATGGCCGATGACGGCGAGATGGTGGATGTTGTTTTTATGGATCCGCCGCGCACCGGCTCCACGGAGCGCTTTCTGGAGTCCGCCGCGGCCCTCAGGCCGGGCAGGATCATTTACATCTCCTGCGGTCCCGACACCCTCGCCCGCGACCTCGCCGTCCTCAAAAAGCTCGGCTACCGCGCCCGCGAGGCCGTCGCTTTCGACATGTTCCCCTTCACGGAGCACATAGAATCAGTTGTGAAACTCACTCGAGCCGGGTCGTGACTATAGTATTACTGTTATCGAAAAGATGGATGAGGAATTTCCATGAATGAAATCACGAATTACGATAAAGCCGTGGAAATCATCAAGACGGCGATCTTGCAAAGCCAGTATGATGCAGTACGCTCTGTAAACGAAAAGCAGCTGATGCTTTATTATGGCATTGGAAAATACATCTCCCTGAATTCCAGGAAGGGTTTCTGGGGAAAAGGAGCCATTGATGCCATCAGTGAGAGATTGGACAAAGAACTGCCAGGACTGAAGGGCTTTTCGGCGAGAAACCTGCGCAATATGCGCACGTTTTACGAGGAATGGGTTCCGCTTGATCATGAGTGTGAAGAGGAAGCGAATTTGGCAGACATTTCTGCCAAAACGGTTCCGTCGAGCACATTGCGAATTTGGCAGACGCTTCTGCCAAATTCACAGAGCTTTCCGTCTGAGGATTTCCTGCATATTGGGTTTTCGCATCATATTCTGATTCTATCAAAAGTTAAAAGCATAGAAGAACGGGTTTTCTATATTCGTCATACAGTCGTAGAAAAACTAAGCCTTGAAGCACTGAAGGAGAGCATCGCCCGTGATGATTATCACCACCAGGGCAGCTTGCCAAACAATTTTTTGCAAACACTTCCGGCGGCGGATCAGGCTTTCCGTGCCATCAACACATTCAAGGATGAGTATCTTCTGGATTATATTAATGTGGAGGAATTGGGAATCCGGGATAAGCAGGATGTGGATGAGCGGGTGGTGGAGAATGCCATTATCCATAATGTTAAGAATTTCATCCTTACCTTCGGGAGGGATTTCGCCTTCGTCCGTAACCAGTATCATCTGGACGCCTTCGGGGAAGACCAGTATATCGATCTTCTGTTTTTCAACCGGGATTTGAATTGTCTGGTAGCGGTTGAATTGAAAACCGGGAAATTCAAGACATCGTATCTGGGACAGCTTCAGGGATATTTAAGTGTTCTGGACGGGTTTGAACGCAAGCCTCATGAGAATCCGTCAATCGGTCTCATTCTCTGCAAGGACATGAACAAGTCCTTTGTGGATTATGTAATACAGGATTATGCCAAACCGATGGGTGTAGCGACCTACAAGACTTCTAAAGATATGTCAGATGAGCTGCGAAAAGCCCTGCCTGATGTTGAGGCATTGAGAAAACTGTTAGACGGTCAGAAAGAATCTTAGCAGAATGGTCGATGACAAATCGAACCACAAAGGAAGATAGACATGAGTCAGAGAGATAGTAGAATTTGAGCAGCATGGCAATGAAAAGGCTGAATATGGATCTGGACTTTTGAATCAGCTTTCAAAAGATCTTACAATTCGATATGGCAGCGGATTCAGCCTGCAATATTAATAAAATGCGGAAAATGTACCTGACCTACCCAATTTTGCAGACAGTGTCTGCAAAATTGACATGGAGCCATTATATTGAACTTTTGAAAATAGATGATCCACTCGAACGTTCTTTTTATGAAAAAGAATGTGAAGAGGAGCATTGGAGTGTCCGTGAACTAAAACGGCAGATGAAGAGTATGCTTTTTCACCGTCTGGCACTAAGCACCGATAAACAGGAAATTCTGAAGCTTGCCTCTGAAGGACAGATTATCGAGAAACCTGAAGACATTCTGAAGGAACCGTATGTTTTTGAATTTACTGGTCTGCCACAGCTTCCTGTATATGAGGAAGGCGACTTGGAAGAAGCCCTTGTCAACAACTTGAGTATGTTCTTCCTGGAACTTGGAAAAGGTTTCACTTATGTGGGAAGACAGCAGAAAATGGTGATTGGCGGAAGGACATATAAGGTCGATCTGGTATTCTACCATCGGATCCTGAAGTGCTTTGTTCTGATTGACCTGAAACGTGGGGAAGTTCAGCATGAGGATATCGGACAGATGAACTTCTATCTGAATTACTACCATGAGGAGATGAATACGGAGGGGGATACTGAGCCGATCGGCATCATTCTTGGTGCTTACCAGGATAAACTGGTTATGCATTATGCACTGCAGAATATC
>CACZBB010000061.1 GCA_902779245.1 uncultured Lachnospiraceae bacterium
TCACGAAATAAAATGTACAGATTGCGTAGGATATTTTTCCGAGGGCAAGGAAGAAAGCCGAAGTCGTAGCGGGCTACGACAAGGTTTTCTGACGCAGACTTCGGGAAAATAGACAAGCAAGATGTGCAAGTTATTTCGTGACGGTTCCTTAGGTTCCTTGCGCTGGCCGTCGGGATGCTGCCCGCCGCCAGGGCGGGAGGAACCGCTTTTTCCATCGCTTTTTCAAGGATCTCTCCCAGGGCCTCCACAGCCATAAAAGGCTCCGGCTATGCCGGATTCTTTCCCTGTGTCTAAAAGATCACGCGCGGCGCTAAAAGCCTGCGCCGCCGCGGAAATATGCATTTGTCCCGGACCGGAAGCGAGGGCGGCCGCTGAGCGGCTGCCGGCGGATCCGGGTATCCGGAATCCTTCGGACGGGACATTTGCCAAAAAACACAGGAGGAGATCAAAACGATGAATTATACAGAGTTTAAGAGCGAAGTGGTGGACCGTATCCGTGAGTCGGAGGGTCCGGGAACAGAGGTCGGCATCCACAGAGTGCCGAAGAACAACGGGCTGGTGCTGGACGGGCTTACGATCCTTCGTCCCGGCTGCAATATTTCACCCACCATTTACCTCGAAAAGTATTACCGGCACTATTCCACCGGTGAGATGCCGATCGAGAGCGTGGTCAGCGATATCCTGAAGGAGCACAGCAGCCATGATATCTGCGGCTTTATCGATACGAAACAGCTGACGGAATTCGGCAATATCGGGGGGAAGATTTATCCCCGGCTGATCAATTACAACCGGAACCGCGGCTTTTTGCAGCAGGTTCCGCATCGGCGCTTCCTTGATCTCGCGGTGATTTATTACTTTGAGGTTTCGGGACATGGCTTCGGGGAGGCCACCTCCATCCTCAATAACCGCGAGGCCCTCTGCTGGCAGATGGATGAGGAGACGATCTACAAGACGGCGATGGCCAATATGCTGCGTTCAAAGCCCGCCCGGATGCTGTCCATGGACCGGCTCCTTGAGGAGATCGGCGCGCCGCGGAGCCTTACGGGAGACATGAATCCGATGCAGCTGCAGATGACGGTGCTGACCAACGAGGATCGCTATTTTGGGGCGAACTGTCTGCTGGCGCCGGAGTGCTTCCGGAAGCTCGCGGATTCCGCGGGGAAGGATCTGTTTCTTCTTCCCAGCAGCGTCCATGAGATCATCGCGCTGCCGGACGACGGCAGCTATTCGCGTCTCGACCTTGAAAAGATGGTCATCGAAGTCAACACGACCCAGGTCATCAGCTGCGAGGTCCTCTCCGACCACGTCTATCGGTACAGCCGGGAGGCACGGACCGTGCTCTACTGATTAAAAGATCTACACAGGACGATTCTACCAGCAGCCCGAAGCCGGACAGCAGGTGTCCGGCTCGGGTGTGGACAGACAGCATTGGCCGCAGAAAAAAATAAAAAAAGTGCTTGCATTTTCCGGCGGAAGGTGGTAGTATACATCTTGTGCTTGGGGATATAGCTCAGTGGGAGAGCGTTCGGTTCGCATCCGAAAGGCCGTGAGTTCGAATCTCATTATCTCCATCCGGCAGCCCGTCCCATGCGGCGGGCTGTCGCTTTATCGAAAGGACGTCAGGGAAGGCTGGATATCATATGCCTGTGCGCAAGTCTCGGGCAGCGTCTGTTTCGGGCAAAGAAATATGCGTCTGTAGCTCAGTGGATAGAGCACTGGATTCCGGTTCCAGGTGCGCGGGTTCGACTCCTGCCAGACGCGCTGACGGCCACACCGTAGAAGGGTGTGGCTTTTTCATTTTTTGCGCAGCCGGTCAGGCGGCCGAAAGCCCGGCCGTGGCCTGCAACCTTAAAAACCGTTTTGCTTCAATTTCATCTTAGGGGAGAGGATCGAGAATGGAAGCGGAGAGTATGCGGATTAACAAGTATCTGAATGGCGCGGGGTACTGTTCAAGGCGCGAGGCGGACCGCCTTCTTTCAGCCGGACGCGTCACCGTCGGGAAGCCGGACGGTGAAAAGCGCACGGCCTCCGTCGGAGACCGCTGCCTGCCCGGAGAACGCGTATATGTCGATGGGAAGGAGATCGACGATACGGAGGAAGAGAAGCTCTACCTTATGCTCAACAAGCCGAAGGGCATCATTTGCACCGGTGACCGCCGTATCCCGGAGAACATTATCGACTTCGCCGGACTCCGGCACTATATTTCCTATGCCGGACGGCTGGACAAGGATTCGACGGGCCTTGTTCTTCTGACAAATGACGGCGAGCTTAACGACAGGATTATGCGCGCGGCGAGTTATCATGAGAAAGAATATGTCGTGCGGGTGGACCGCCCGGTCACGCCGGCCTTTCTTTCGGCGATGCGGCGCGGCGTGAAGATCGTCCTTGACGACGACCGGCATCTTGAGAAGGAAGAGACTGCGGAGGGCGGCAGTGACGCGAAGGCGCCGGTCAGGCGCGGGGTTACGGTGACGACAAGACCCTGCAAGGTCACGCGGCTTCGCGCGAACGAGTTTTCCATCATTCTTACGCAAGGGTATAATAAGCAGATCCGGCGCATGTGCCAGGCACTTGGCTGCCGGGCGCTGGACATCCGGCGCATACGGATCATGAACCTCCGTCTGGGCTCGCTCAAGGAAGGCATGAAACGTTTCTTGACGAAGAGCGAGATCGAAGAGCTCAGACGCCTCGCAAGCGAGCCCCTGCCCGAGGGGATCCTGACCGGGCAGGTGGACTAAAAGAAAGGGTTCTATGACGAAAAGCAGACAGGCGGAAAAGAACACCCGCGAAGCCTATAACGCCCTGGTGGAAAAAATCCGGTATTACAATGAGCGCTATGAGGCGGGGGAGCCGGAAATCACGGATTACGAGTATGACCGGATGATGCTCTCGCTCAAGACCATGGAACGCGAAAACCCGGAGCTTACGGGGGACGCGTCACCGACGAAGACGGTTGGCGCGAAGGTAAAGCGCGAGGCCGGCGTAACGGTCACGCACCGCGTGCCCATGCTCTCCATCGAAGACGTCTTTACGAAAGAAGAGGTTCGCGCCTTCATCCAAAAAGTCCGCGCCGAGGAGCCGGAGGCGGCATTTGCCGTGGAACAGAAGATCGACGGACTTTCCTTAACGCTGCGCTACACGGACGGGAAGCTGACGCTGGCGGAGACGCGGGGCGATGGCTTTGTCGGCGAGGACGTGACGATGAACGCGCTCGTCATCCCGGATATTCCGGCGAAGATCGCGGAGACGGATTATCTGGAGGTGCGCGGGGAAGTCTATATGCGGCTTTCAGATTTCGATAAAGTCAATGAGGAGCAGGAACGGCTTGGAAAAAAGACCTTTGCCAATCCGAGAAACTGCGCGGCGGGAACCCTCCGGCAGCTGGATCCGGAGATGACCCGGAAGCGCGGGCTTTCCTTTTTCGTCTTTAACGTGCAGGACGGGCCGGAACGGTACCGGGCTTCACAGACGGAAGGGCTTTCCGCGCTCGCCGCGCTTGGCTTTCACACGGTACCCTCGGCGCTCTGCCGCACCGAGGAGGAAATCCTCCGGCAGATCGACCGGATCGGCGAGCGGCGGGGAGAACTGGGCTATGACATTGACGGGGCGGTGGTGAAGCTCGACGAGACAGCCCTCCGTGCCCGGTTTACGGCCGGATCGAAATACAGCCCCGGCCATATCGCCTATAAATATCCTCCGGAGGAGAAGGAGACGGTTGTCCGAAGCGTTGAGGTTTCGGTCGGCATGACCGGCCGGCTCAACCCGACCGCCATCTTCGACCCGATCCGGCTCTGCGGGACGACCGTGAGCCGGGCGACGCTCCACAATCAGGACTTCATCAATACGCTTCATATCGGCATTGGCGATACGATCGTTGTCTATAAATCCGGTGAGATCATTCCAAAGATCCGGTGCTCGGTGCCGGAAAAGCGTCCCGAAGGCACGGAGGATTACCGCCTGCCGGATCTCTGCCCGGCCTGCGGCCGGAAGGTCGTCCGGGAGAGCGGCATGGCGGACGTGAAGTGCGTAAACCCTTCCTGCCCGGCGCAGCTTGAGCGGCTGGTCATCAATTTTGTCGGCCGCGACGCGATGGACATTAAGGGCTTTGGCGAGGAGATCGCTCTGAAGCTCGTTCGGGAGGGCTTCCTCTCGGACGCTGCCGACATCTACGCGCTGTCGTCCCGGCGGGACGAGCTTCTTGAAAAAAAGATCATCGGCCTTGAAAAGAGCACGGATAAGCTTCTTGCCGCCATCGAGGCTTCGAAAAAGAACGACCCCTGGCGGCTTCTGGCCGGTCTCGCCGTCCCGAATGTCGGGCGGACGATGTCCCAGACCCTTCTTTCGCATTTCGGCTCGATCGAAAAGCTGGCCGATGCGGATCTTGAGGCGCTTCTGGAGGTTCCGGACGTGGGGGGCGTGACGGCGGATTCGCTTCTGAGCTTCTTCGGCTCCGAGGCCGGAAAGATGCTTGTGCGGAAATTTGCCGCGGCAGGCGTCCGGATGGAGGGGGAGAAGAGGGCGGAGGGCGGCAGACTCTCCGGGATGACCTTCGTCATCACCGGGGATGTCACGCATTTTCCGAACCGCAGCGCTTTTTCGTCCTTCATCGCGGCAAATGGCGGCAAGTGTACGGGAAGCGTTTCGAAGAAGACGACAGCGCTTATAGCAAATGACGCCGCTTCCGGCTCCGGAAAGAACCGGAAGGCTGCCGAGCTCGGCATACCGGTATTGACGGAGGAGGAGTTCCTGAAACAATACGGGCTGGATCTGCCGGAGGCATGAGAAGACGTCAAAAGGAGAGGAGAGCGATATGCCAATTAAAGTGCCATACGGGCTGCCCGTGAAGGAGATTCTTGAGGGTGAGAATATATTTGTCATGGATAATCAGCGCGCCATGCATCAGGATATTCGCCCGATCCAGATCCTTATTCTGAATCTTATGCCTATGAAGGAGGACACGGAGCTGCAGATCCTCCGGGAGCTGTCCAACACCCCGCTTCAGATCGACTGTACCTTCATGCGGATGAAGAGCCATGTGGCAAAGAATGCCTCCAAAAGCCACCTGGACACCTTTTACGTGACCTTCGAGGATATCCGCAGGAAATATTATGACGGGATGATCGTGACCGGCGCGCCGGTGGAGCTTCTCGATTTCGAGGAGGTGGACTACTGGGAGGAGCTGGAGCAGATCTTTTCCTGGGCCAACACGCACGTCACTTCGTCGATGTTTCTGTGCTGGGGAGCGCAGGCGGCTCTGTACTATTATTACGGTATTCCGAAATACCGTCTGCCCCAAAAGCTTTTCGGGCTTTACTGGCATAAGATTTACAACCGGAAGGTTCCGCTTGTCCGGGGCTTCGACGATTCGTTCCTGATGCCGCAGTCGCGCTACACGGAGGTGCGGACACGCGATATCACGGCGATCGGCGAGATCACGATCCTTGCCAAGTCCGAGGAGGCGGGCGTTGGGCTCGCGATGGCGGAGAACGGGCGGAAGGTTTTTGTGACGGGTCATCTGGAATACGGACGGATGCAGCTTCGGCGCGAGTATCTGCGGGATCAGCAGCGTGGCCTCGGGACGGCCCTGCCGGAGAATTATTTCCCGGAAAATGATCCCGGAAAGCGGCCGCCTCTCCTGTGGCGGGCGCACGCCAATAACCTCTATACAAACTGGCTCAATTATTATGTCTACCAGTCGACACCCTACAAGCTGGACGGAACTCCCTGGGGCGACGAGCTCCCTGATAATTTCAGAGAATAAAAGTTATGTTTCCATAGTTTTCCATCCGCAGGGATTTGCGGAAATCTATAGAAGGCAGGACGAGACCATGCCCAAAAGCAATAAGTACACCTATCTGAACGAGTTGGAGCGTTCACAGCAGCTGGACCGGATTAACACGATGGAAAGCGGCGGGCACGATTCCGGGAATGACGACAGAAACCGCCGCCGTGAGAGGGAAAGACAGCGAAGGGAAGAGGAGCGAAGAAGACACGTAGCCATGCTTCGCATCGTTCTTGTGACGGCCCTGGCGGCGGTCGCGGTACTGATCTTCATCGTGACCGGCGGGATATTCGGCGGAAAGAATACGGGAGGCGGAGGAATGAAGCCGATCGCTGACACAACGCCGACGCCTGCGGAAGCCGCCCGTGAAGTGACAACGGCTCCCACGCCGGTGCCGGACGCGCCCACGGAAGCGCCGACGCCAACGCCGACCCCAACGCCTGAGCCGGTGCTTGCCTACTGGGAGTATGTCTCAGAGGAGCCGATGCCGATGGGAGATATCGTTTCGGTAACCTCGGATCTTTATACCTATGAGCAGATGTGCCGGGATCTGAACTTCCTGCGGGAGCGGTACAGCGATAAGGTGCAGGTATACCGGATCGGAAGAACCGCGGACGGTCGGGATCTGCTCGACGCGGTGATCGGTTCGGAGTCGGCGGAAAAGGATGTGATCGTTCAGTATTCGATGCACGCGCGGGAGTATATCAATACACCGCTGGCCATGCGTCAGCTGGAGGAGTTTTTAAAAGGCTGGGACAGCCAGAGCTACAGCGGGAAGCTCTACGGCACTCTCGTTGAAAATGTCCGCCTGCACATCCTGCCGATGGCCAATCCGGACGGCGTTTCGATCAGCCAGTCTGGCTTTGACGCGATCCGAAACGAGAGCATGCGTCAGAAGCTGAACGAAATCTGGCAGTATGACCTGTCCATCGACCATGGCTCGTCGGATTATGAGACCTACTATCGACGCTGGAAGGCCAATGGCCGCGGCGTGGATCTGAACCGGAACTTCGACCAGAACTGGGAGACCACGGGAGGAACGCCCTGGTACTCCAGCGCCGGCTTCCGCGGCGAATGGGCAGCTTCGGAAAATGAAACCCAGGCGATCGTCCGTCTGGCCGACGCGGTCAACTGTGTCGGTGAGATTGCCTATCATTCCATGGGCCAGGTGATCTACTGGGATTACGGAACGACCGGGGAGCTTCACGCCAGGGACGAGAAGCTTGCGACGGTCGTGGAGAGACTGACGGGCTATGCCTTAAACTCCACCATCGATACGGGCCAGAATTCCTCCGGCTGCAGTGACTATTTTATTCTTGTCCGCAAGGTTCCGGCGATCACGATCGAAACCGGTAAGGAGACCTGTCCGGTGCCGTTTGAACAGTGGCCGGATCTTTGGGAGAGAAACCGGTATGTTCTTCCGGCGCTTGCGGAGCTGTTCGCGGGCTTTTAAAGAGGCCGGAGCAGCGCCGGCGGGGCGGAAGGAAACGGAACGTCTGGATATTGTTTGCAAAAGACTTCGAAGGCCGGCGCAGCGGCCGCGCCTTCTTTCGGGAAACGCCTGTAACGGGCGTTTCCTGCTATTCAGGGGAAGTAAAGGTTATGAATACGATACAGCAGGAACTTACACAGACACTCTCGGCGGCATTTTCCGCGGCAGGCTATGATGCGGCGCTGGGCGAGGCAAGGCTTTCCGACCGCCCGGAGCTGGGCGACTACCAGTGCAACGGCGCCCTCGCCGCCGCCAAGCGCTACCACAAGGCGCCATTGGTCATCGCGGAAGAGGTCACGGGGGCGATTCCGGCCGACGCCGGCTTTTCGGCCGAAATCGTGCGGCCGGGCTTTATTAATCTGAAGGTCTCGCCGTCGCTCATGCGGCAGAAGCTCGCGGAGCTTTCCGCGGACGCGGATCTCGGGATCCCGAAGAAGGCTCCGAAGAAAATCGTCCTCGATTACGGCGGGCCGAATGTTGCCAAGCCCCTGCACATCGGGCATCTCCGGAGCGCGGTCATCGGCGAGAGCCTTAAGCGGATCCTGAGGGCCGTGGGCTGCGAGGTACTGGGAGACGTGCATCTCGGGGACTGGGGACTGCAGATGGGCCTTGTCATCAATGAGCTTCGTCACAGGAACCCGGAGCTTCCGTACTTTGACCCGGACTTCAAGGGCGAGTACCCGGAGGAAGCGCCCTTCACGATCTCGGAGCTTGAGGAGCTCTATCCTTTCGCCTCGGCGAAGTCCAAGACGGATGAAGCGTACCGGGCGGAAGCCATGGAGGCGACGCATCTTCTGCAGAGCGGCGATCCCGGATACCGGGCGCTTTGGAAAAAGATCATGGAGGTTTCCGTCGCGGACCTGAAGCGGAATTACCAGAGGCTGGACGTCACCTTCGAGCTCTGGAAGGGAGAGTCCGACGTGCAGCCGCGCCTTGCGCCGATGGTCGAGAAAATGGTTGCGGACGGGATTGCCGTGCGCGATCAGGGCGCGCTGGTGGTCGATGTCTCCGAGCCGACCGATAAGAAGGAGCTCCCGCCCTGCATCGTCCAGAAATCCGACGGCGCGGCGCTGTACAGCACGACGGATCTGGCGACCATCGCCGAGCGCGAGGAGCTCTATGCCCCGGACGCCATTATCTACGTCGTGGACAAGCGGCAGGCCATGCATTTTACGCAGGTCTTCCGGACGGCGCGGAAAGCGGGGCTGGTCCGGGAGGGAACCGAGCTGACCCATGTGGGCTTCGGCACGATGAACGGCAAGGACGGCACGCCGTTCAAGACCCGGGAGGGCGGGGTCATGCGGCTCGAGACGCTCCTGAATGAAGTCAATGAGGAAATGATCGGAAAGATCCGCGAGAATAAAAATGTCCGCGCCGAGGACGCGGAGGCGACGGCCGATATGGTCTCCCTCGCGGCCATTAAATACGGAGACCTCTGGAACCAGGCATCCAAGGATTATATCTTCGATATCGAAAAATTTGCTTCCTTTGAGGGAAACACCGGGCCGTACATTCTTTATACGATCGTCCGGATTTCCTCGATCCTGGAAAAGGCCGGCGTATCGAGGGAGCGCGGGGCGCTTACGGCGTTCAAGGCTCCGGAAAGCGCCGCGGAGAAGGATCTGGTTCTCACCCTCCTCCGGTTCGGCGAGACCGTGGAGAAGGCGGCTGAAGAGCTCGCGCCGCACAAGATCTGCGCCTATGTCTACGGCCTGGCCAACGCCTTTAACCGTTTCTATCACGAGACGAAAATCCTGAGCGAGCCGGACGAAGGGAAGAGAGCGGGGTATCTTGCGCTTCTTTCGCTTTCCTACGCGGTGCTCACACGCGCCATCGAGCTTCTGGGGTTTGCCGCGCCGGAGCATATGTGATCCGGAATCAGCAGGGAGGTTTGCATCATGAAAAATCGAAAGAAGCAGCAGCGTCTGTCGATCGGGCTTCTGACATCCGTTCTTGTGCTCATCGTGGCCCTGATCGGCATCTTTGCCGTGAAAATGGTGGAGAGCCGTCAAAATGCCAACCGAGTCGATCTGACCCCGACGGCCACGCCGGCTCCGGCCGCGTCCTCGAAGCCGGCGGCGGATACCTCCTCGAAGCCGGCGGAAGACGTTTCTTCCGCCAAGGTCCCGACACCGGTTCCGACGGAAACTCCGGCGTCCTCCTCCGCGGTGGCGGAAACGGAGACGCCGACGCCCGTGCCCACGGAGCCGCCCGCGGACGTGAAGATCATCTGTATTGATCCCGGCCATGAGACGACCCAGATCACGGATCCGGAGCCTATGGCGCCGGGTTCTCAGGAGATGAAACCGGGGGTCACGTCCGGAACCGAGGGGGTGGCTTCCGGGAAGACGGAGTACCAGGTGAATCTTGAGGTGAGCCTTCTGCTTCGAGATCTGCTGGAGTCCAGAGGCTATCAGGTGGTGATGACACGCACCGTTAATGACGTGCGCCTCAGCAACATTGACCGCGCGAAGATCGCCACGGAGGCAAATGCCGATCTTTTCATCCGGATCCACTGCAACGGGCTGGAAAATCCGGACATCAACGGCGTACTCTGCTATGGGCCGACCGAGGCCAATCCGTATCTTTCGCAGGAGGTCATCGCGGGGAGCCGGAGGCTCTGCCAGCTTCTTCGCGACAATCAGAGCGCGGTCACCGGTCAGAAGGCGCTGGACAATCTTTTCGAGGACAACATGACCGGCATCAACTGGGCGACGATGCCCGTATCCATTGTGGAAATGGGCTTTATGACCAACGCACAGGAGGATCTTTTCATGGCTTCCGCTGAGGGGCAGCAGGCCATCGCGACCGGCCTTGCCAACTCTTTTTGATCTCGACGGCACCCTCACGGATTCCGGCGAAGGCATCATGAAAAGCTTCGCCTACGCGGTGGAGAAGGGATTCGGGATCCATGTGGAGGATTACCATACCCTGAAAAAATACATCGGACAGCCGCTTGCGGAGTCGTTTCAGGAATACGCGGATCTTGACGGGGAGCAGGCAAAAGAGGCGGTACGGCTGTACCGGGAGCGTTACGTACCGGTAGGCATCTACGAAAACCGCCCCTATGAGGGAATCCCGGAGCTTCTTACCGAGCTTCGCGCACAGGGAATGACGCTGGTTGTCGCCTCCTCGAAGCCCACGGTTATGTGCGAGGAGGTGCTTAGGCACTTCGGCCTCCGTCAGCATTTCGCCCTTGTCGTCGGAAGCGAGCTCGACGGCCGGCGCGCGCACAAGGACGAAGTCCTCAGGGAGATTCTTCGGATCCTGGGGATGGAAAGCCGTAAGGATGAGGCTGTTCTTGTCGGCGATTCTCCCTGCGACGTAAAAGGAGCGAAGGCGGTGGGGATCGATGCGTTAAGCGTTGCCTACGGCTACGGTGAGCGGGAGGAGCTCGAAAAGCTCTGGCCAGCCTGTATCGTCGATTCTGTCGCGGAGCTGCGGAACGTCCTCATCGGGCAGGCGCTCTACGGAGTTCCGGCGGCCGAAGGTGCGGCTTCCGGAAATGCGCTCTACGGAGTTCCAGAGGCCGGAGCCGCGTCTGCCGGAAATGCGCTCTGCAAAGTTCCGGCGGCCGAAGGTGCGCCTTACGGAAATGCCCGGCCGGAGAATACGGCGCTTGCCCGAACGGCTTCGGCCGTTGAAGGCGGCGGGCCGGCGCGGGATCCCGGAGCCTGGCGCAGCCAGCCGGTTCCCCCGAGAGTGCCGGCATATGTCCCGCAGGGCGGTGGACAGGCTTTGAGCCGTTATTCGGGGGCTGTGCCGGATGGGACGCAAAACCTTCGTCCGGTGTCCTATGACCGGATGCCCTGGCCTTATGCGCAAAGCCCCGCGGCTTATGCTCCGGGCAAACCTGCCGAAGCGGATGCAAAGCCGCGGAAAATGGGCTACCGGAGGGAGCGCGACGGTCATCCGTTGATGGCGTTCTGGAGGGTTGTCTGGCCGCCGCTGGCGGCGTTCCTGATTATGGAGCTGGTCGGCATCGTAATCGGCGTCCTGCTGTTAGTTTTTGCCGTAATCACAGGACATGGGTCCGTGGAGGCCCATGATCTCGAGCGGCTGATTTATTCCTATACGGCCCAGATCACGATCTTAGCCGATGCGCTTGCCTTCATTCTGGTGTTTTTCCTGTTTCGGGCGGATGAAAAAAAGAGAAAGCGCTTTCAGTGGAGTGACCGGATCCTGAAGAAACCGTCCAACTGGGTCCTCGGCCTTTTTGCCGCGGTGCTTGCCGGAATGCTGGGCTGTATTTTCTTCAACTGGCTTTTGAGTATTTTCAACGTTGTGGCGCTGGACCCGGCCTATGAAAAGATGCAGGAAGAGATCATGACACACAGCGACCCGGCCGCGATGATTATCGGCACGGTCATCGTCGCGCCGATCTTCGAGGATCTTCTTTTCCGGGGAGTCCTTTACCGGCGGCTCCGGGATTATCTCAACGTTCCGCTTGCGATCCTGATCTCCGCGGCGGCCTTCGGCATCTTCCACGGAAATATCATCCAGTTCTTCTACGCTTCCGCACTGGGCATCCTTTTCGCGGCTTTTTATGAGCATTACGGAACGGTGCTTGTCCCGATCCTCTGTCACCTCGGCGCAAACCTGACCAGCGAGATCCTGAACTATCTTGCTCCGAATCTTTGGAGCAGAGGCATCGAGCCCATCGTTACCATCGTTCTGAGCGGGCTTCTTCTTGCGATTCTTATTTTCTTCGTGTTCCGGAAGAAAAACCGCGTCAATCGGCTGTAATACTAAAAACCCATGGAAGTATTCCATACTTATCATGGGTTTTTTCGTTTCTGGTCACACGGTGACCAGAAACGAAGGCGTTTTGCAATGAAATCGCCCTGCGGCCTCCGGGGCACTGAAAGATAAAGCATTTTTCTGATTTATTTGGAAAAACGTGTTAATTTGTGATAAGATAAACATCTCTATTCCGGAATTTGCGTTTCGGGGATGATGGAGAACCGCTGGGATAAATGATCCTTCAGGATCCTGGCGGGCGGGTGTGCGGCCGGGGGCGTGACCAAAAAATAGAAATTCTCGCTAATATTTTGCCATACGTAAAGAGACTGGAGACGAAAACATGAAAAAAAAAGGCGGAATATCCCTTCGGATGATTCATACCTGTTTGATCATAGGCTCCGTGATCCTCTGCTCGCTGATCCTCTTTGCCACTTTTCATTTGTCTGCGAGCTTCCGACATTTGACACAGACATCTGAACTTCTGGTTGAGCTTAGAAGCGCGGCGAGCGAGCTGATGGAGGCCTCGGATTATCTGACCGAAAAGGTCCAGCGCTTTACAATCCTCGGTGAAAAAAGCTATCTCGACGATTATTTTAACGAAGCCTTCGAGGCGAATCATCGGGAAGAAGCCATTCGAAGAATGTCTGTCGGAGAGGGCAGCGAGGAGGCTCTGAATAAGCTTAAGGACGCCATGGTCAACTCCGTGAAACTGATGGACCGGGAATACTATGCGATGAAACTGGTCATTGACGCCAGGGCCTACAGGGATTACCCGGAGGTTCTGCAGTCCGTGAAGCTGTCCGAAGACGATCAGGCGCTCACTTCCGACGAAAAAATGCGTCTGGCGGCGTCGATGGTTCACGATGATGCGTACTATTCGCAAAAGGAAAAGATCCGGAATAATATGCGCTCAAGCCTTGACGCGCTGGAGAAAATGGCCTATGACAAGGACACGGCCGCGATGAATTCCGTCCAGAATGATCTGACCTTCATGCGGATCATGATCATTGTCCAGACGGTCAGCATCTTGTTTATGGTATGGCTGACCTCCCGTCTCGGTATTCACCCGGTTCTCAACGCGGTCGAGCGCATTAAGCAAGACAGCCCGATCCCGGAGGTCGGGGCCAATGAATTCCGGTACCTGGCCCGGGCGTACAACAAAATGTACGATGTGTACCGAAGCAGCCTGGAGCATCTGAACTTCAAGGCTTCCCATGACGAGCTGACCGGCGCGTACAACCGCGCGGGGTATGACCTGCTTATGACCAGCGTTGACATGAGCAGCACGTACATGCTGCTGTTTGACCTGGACAATTTCAAAGGCATCAACGATACCTGCGGGCATGAAACCGGAGACAAAGTCCTGGTCAAGCTGGTAAAGGTTTTAAATGACAATTTCCGGTCAGACGATTACGTCTGCCGGATCGGCGGCGATGAATTTGTCGTTTTCATGGTACACGCTTCCAGGATGCAGCATGACCTGATCGCCCGGAAGATCGACGAGATCAATGATCGGCTCGCGGACACGTCGGACGGGCTTCCGGCGACCTCCGTCAGCGTCGGGGTCGTACACGGGTCGGTGGTAAAGCAAGGAGAAAGCATTTTCGAAAAAATCGATGAAGCCATGTACCGGGCGAAGCAGGGCGGGAAAAAAACCTACAGATTTTATGAAAGCATTTGAATCTGCCCCCTTGACGCAGAACGGCTTTCCATGCTATAGTAACTAAGTTGTTCAAATGACACACGGGTGGATAGCTCTATTCGGTGCCCCGCCGGTCGGGGTCATAGCGCCTCGAAGCCCGTGGGTGAAAAAACCAAAAAGGAGAAAAGAAAATGAGCGTTATTTCCATGAAGCAGCTGCTCGAAGCCGGCGTGCATTTCGGTCATCAGACCCGCCGCTGGAATCCCAAGATGAAGCCGTATATCTACACCGAGCGCAACGGCATCTACATCATCGACCTTCAGAAGTCCGTCGGCATGGTCGACGACGCGTACAACGCGGTCGTTGAGCTTGTCAAGAACGGCGGCAAGATCCTCTTCGTCGGCACGAAGAAGCAGGCCCAGGACGCCATCCGCACCGAGGCGGAGCGCTGCGGGATGTATTATGTCAACGAGCGCTGGCTCGGCGGCATGCTCACCAACTTCCGCACGATCCAGAGCCGTATCCGCCGCATGAAAGAGATCGAAGAGATGGCCGCGGACGGCACGTTCGACGTCCTCCCGAAGAAGGAAGTCCTTCAGCTCAAGAAAGAGCTTGAAAAGCTGCAGAAGAACCTCGGCGGTATCCGCGAGATGAAAAAGCTTCCGGACGCGATCTTTATCGTCGACCCGAAGAAGGAGCGCATCTGCGTGCAGGAAGCCCATACCCTGAACATTCCGCTCATCGGCATCTGCGATACCAACTGTGATCCGGAAGAACTGACCTACGTGATCCCGGGCAACGACGACGCCATCCGTGCCGTCAAGCTCATCGTCTCCAAGATGGCCGACGCGGTTGTCGAGGCGAACCAGGGCTTCATGGCCGCCGAGCCGGAAGAGGTTGTCGAGGACAGCTACACGGCCTATCCGGACGAGGCCTGAACCGATCATAAGGCATGCCTTTTTGCCCGCTTAAGGAAAACGGGCAAAAACCCGCCTGCGGCGGGCACGCCCCTGCGGGGCTGGGCCAGTATGGTTTTGTATCCGCTTGATGCGGATACTAACCTATACTATCTGAACCTTACACGGCGGCACACGTTATAAATTGTGCCTGCCTGTTTTGCAAAGCATATGGACCGGACGGATCCGAGGATTCGTCCGTTTCCTGATAAATGGCCCCGCGTGCGTTTTTGCCCGCGGATAAATAATGGAGGAATAAGATCATGGCTATTACAGCTGCAATGGTTAAAGAGCTTCGTGAGATGAGCGGCGCCGGCATGATGGACTGCAAGAAGGCGCTGACCAAGACCGACGGCGATATGGAGAAGGCGGTTGACTGGCTCCGTGAGAACGGTATCATGAAGGCCCAGAAGAAGGCGGACCGCATCGCGGCCGAAGGTCTCTGCCTCGCCTGCGTTTCCGCGGATGAGAAGACCGGCGTTGCCGTGGAAGTGAATTCCGAGACCGACTTTGTCGCGAAGAACGAGAAGTTCCAGAAGCTTGTCGCGGATATCGCCGGACAGGTCCTCGCGACGGATGCCGAGGATGTGGACGCCCTCAACGCCACAACGATGGCTGACGGGACGACCGTACAGGAGCGCATGACGGCTGAGGTCGCCACCATCGGCGAGAACCTTAAGATCCGCCGCTTCACCCGCGTTAAGGAAGAGAACGGCTTCGTGGCCTCCTACACACATATGGGCGGAAAGATCGTCGTCCTCGTGGATGTCGAGACCAATGTTGTGAACGACGAGATCCGTGAGATGGCCAAGAACGTCGCCATGCAGGCTGCCGCGATGCGCCCGAAGTTCTGCTCCCGCGACGAGGTGGACGCGGATTATCTTGAGAAAGAGAAGGAGATCCTTCTTGTCGCCGCGAAGAACGAGAAGCCGAACGCTCCGGAGAAGGTCATCAACGGCATCGTGATGGGCCGCATCAACAAAGAGCTTTCCGAGATCTGCCTGCTCGACCAGGTCTATGTCAAGGCCGAGGACGGCAAGCAGTCCGTGCAGAAGTACGTCGACCAGGTCGCCAAGGCCAACGGCGCTTCCGTCAAGATCAAGAGCTACGTCCGCTACGAGACCGGCGAAGGCATTGAGAAGAAGGTCGAGAACTTCGCGGCCGAGGTCGCTGCCCAGATGAACCGCTAAGCCTGATGCATAGTCACTTTTATATATGCACAGAAAGTATTGGTAGATAAGGGTATATCCAAAGAATACAAGGAACATAGCAGAAACGCTAACTTCCATAGGCTATCGTATGCTATCAGGAGGATTTGCGTAAAATTTGCGTACAGAGTTGCGTAAAAACCCTGTGAAATTTCCGGCTGCTAAGTTTACGCAAAATTGGATTAACAGTATTTTTTATACGTCTATATAAACAATAAAACAGGAGGTTGGCAGTTTGCCAGTCTCCTGTTTCTATATACTATCAGAACAGTGCTTTGATTATTGAACGTCTCGTTTGTAAAAGGCTCGCTTTTCAAAAACCTCCAATCTTTTATTGCTTCTGGAAAAAAGATCGTCCTTTTGTACTGAAACCCTGTTGATTGGGGGACGAATAATAATACAAAAACATAAGGCAAGGCTTTGCCAGCGAAAAGTATCCGCGGCAAGCCTTGCCTTTTCTATGCGCAGAATTATGGCTTAGTCATCAT
>CACZBB010000062.1 GCA_902779245.1 uncultured Lachnospiraceae bacterium
AACGTCCACTGGACGTTTCTGCTGGATGCTAAGGCACGGACGTTTCTGCTGGATGCTAAGGCATGGACTGTTTTCTGTACACTGAGGCGTGCCATCGCCGGATTTTGCAGACTCCCGTAAAAGCTCCCGCGGTTTAGGGACGGCGGAACGCTCCCACAAGGTCAACATATTATAGGAAGACTGCTCCCAAAAGTCAATATCCTTTTAAAAAAGACTCCCGCGGTGTCCCCGCGGGATGCACAAAAATCCCATTATATTTATACTAAAAATATCAGGCCGCCCTTATCCGGGCAGCCTGTGTTGGTTTATTCCGCTTCTTCGTCGTCCGTTTTCATGACGAGGAGGTCGCCGGCTTCGCAGCCGAGGACATAGCAGACGCGGGCGAGGACGTTGAGATCGACCTTCTCGACCCTGCCCTCGTACCATTTGTTGATGACCTCGAAGCGCGTGTTGGTCGCGCGGGCGAGGGCATTCCGGGAGATGCCGAGCCTCTCCATATACGGACGCAGATTCATCTGTATCGAGCCGTAATTTTTCTCAATCAGAATTGTATTATTCATAGAACTCCCATCGTTGCCGTCCACGCCCGGGCCGGACACTCGCCCCTTCCGCGCGGCCGTCGGTCAGCGTGCCGGGCTTTCAGTGTCAATGCGTTCTTTTGCTGACGCCGAGGATGATCCTCTCGCCGTCCTCTTCAAGGATCCGTGCGGCCCTCAGGCTGACCGGGACAGTTTTTCCGTTCATGAGCATACCGTACCGATGAATGAAGATGCCCTTCTCCTGAATTTCGCGCAGAATGTTTTCCTTCGTGAGGGCCCGCAGATGCCGTTCCATATCCTCCGGCGCGATCGCCCTGGGCGCGTCAAGGACGACATCGCGGAAGAAATCCTCTCCCTGTCTCGCCAGACCATAGCTCGCAAATTCGGCGGAAGGGTTGTACTGTGTATACTGGCCGGTCGCCGGATCGATCGTATAAAGAACGATGTAATTCGCCGAGAGCGCGGCGATTCTTCCCAGAAAAATCTTTTCCTGCCGAAGCTTCTTTTCTTCCTCCTGCTGCTTCATCTGCGCGTCGACGATGCTGATGCCCAGAATAATGCGGTTCCCGCCGCGCATTTTTGTGATCTTCAGATGGATATATACCGGAACCCCGGTATTCATTTGCCGGCAGGAGGTTGTGAAAACGTCATGAACCTCCAGCTCGTGCAGAATGTTTTCTTTCGTAAACCATTTCAGGAACGGTTCCCTGTCCTCTTCGCAGATCTCGAAGATCGCGCCCTGTCTGACCGAATTGAAGAAGTCTTCTCCGTACCGCTCGACCAGGAGCTCTTCTCCGCCGACGCGCGAAGAATATTCGGTATAGCAGTCCGTCGAAAGGTTGATCACGAAGATGTTATAGTAGTCCGCCGCAAGGGATCTCGCGATATCCGCGTAGGTCGTATTCTCCGACGGCTCGCTGGCGGAAAGCACCGCGACGACGACCGCGACCCATCCGGAAACCGGATTGGTGCTGATCTTGCGCACGAAGGAGTGGAGGACGGAGCCATCGGGCAGCAGCTCGTCAAAGAACACGTTATTGCCGCTGCCGCAGCAATGCCGGATCGCCGCGATGAATTCCGAGCCGTAGCCTCCCGAAGCCTTGGCGATATTCACCGTATGTGTCAGAACATCCGAACTGTACAGGCGCTTCATCAGCAGCTGATAGGACCGGTTGCTGCGTATGTATCTCGCTTCATCGCCCTTCACCTCAAGGACGGCGATCGGGATGTTGCTGAAGCTTCTATGCATGGCGTCGCCTTCTTCGTCCGCGATCACGCCAAGGTCAAAGAGGTTCGTGCGTCCGATGCTTTCATAATATTCTGATTCCGCCGGATTCTCATTAGCAATTAACGAGTTCGATTTATCCAGCTCCATGATCTCGTCAAAAGGAATCGGCTTGCTGTAATAGTAACCCTGGGCTTTTGAACAGCCGATCTCCCGCAGGAACTGTACCTGCGCTTCCGTCTCCACGCCCTCGCAGACCGTTTCCAGACCCAGGGAGGTCGCCAGACGCATCAGCTCCGTCAGGATCGCCTTGCCGTCATTTCCTTCATCCAGCCGCTGCATAAAGCTCATGTCGAATTTGATGAGGTCAAATTGAATGCTCTGCAGTTCGTCAAGGGAGGAATAGCCGCTTCCAAAGTCATCCATCCATACCTGAAAGCCCAGCTCACGGAATCTGTCCACCTGTTTTTTCATATATTCAAAATCACTGCCGATTATGCTCTCCGTGATTTCAATGGTGATTCTATCCCGGCTGACCCCCGCGTCATCGACCCGCCGGCGGATTTCTTCAACGATATCGCAGGCGCTGAAGTCCGAGCGCGAAAGATTGATCGAATGCGGAAGGACGTCGAAGCCTTCGGCAAGCTGTGTTTTGAAAGAGTCCAGAACCTTGTCAAGCATATACAGATCCAGCTTATAGATCTGCCCCGATTCCTCCAGCACGGGAATAAAGCTGGCCGGGGAGAGGACGCCTCGTTCCGGGTCATACCATCTTGCCAGCGCCTCCACATCGCAGACCCGGTTATTAACGATCCGGACGATCGGCTGGAGATAGACCTGAATCCACTCTTCCCGAATCGCGGTATCGATGTTTTCGATCACATATTGTTTCTGGAGCGCCTCTTCGCGCAATTCTTCGCTGTAATAGCTGAAGGCGGACGTATAGGTACCCTTCAGCGACGCGCAGGCCAGCTTTGCCCGGTCACAGGCTGCGCTGATCGGAATATCTTCAACACGGCCCGGATAAATGCCGACATGAACCGGCGGCGTTTTTCCGCCGTACATTTCCCCAAACAAATGGAAGATGTCTTCCAGCTTATTTTCCAGGCCTTGTTTTACGGTGATTGCCGCAAAATGATCCGAACCGACCCGGCAGGTATTTTCATTGCCGAAAGCCTTTACCAGCTGTCTGGCAAAGGCCTGAAGCATTTTATTGCCTTCCTCAAATCCGTGCCGGACATTGAAGAATTTCATGCCTCTCAGATCAATATACAGAAGCGCCGGCTCTCCGCCGTCTTGCCGGATCACATTTTTCTCCATCTCGGCCAGCTCAAAAAAGTAGCTCATGTTCGGCAGGCCGGTCAGATAGTCATAGGAATTGGTTTTGAGAACACTCTGCGCCTTCAGAACCCTGCTCATCGCCCCGGCAATCACAGGCTGCTTTGCGGCCGGGGAATCCTCCACATAGGCTCCTTCATCGGTATACCATATCTGGGCAAGCCGGGTTCCATCCTCGGTATACACATGCTCGCCGATGGCATGGATCACCGTATAAGCCGCGCTGTCCTTCGTGCGGGACCGATAGACGACCTCGTATTGGCCGCCTTCCGTGGCAAACTGCACGGCCGCATTCGAGATTCTGGCTATGTCGTCCGGGTGCGTATCCTTATACATGTTATTGTTCATGTCATATACCGCGTCGGAACGACTGTCATAGCCGAAAAGCTCACAGAAGCCGTCCGACAGAAGGATCGTGACCACACGCTTGTCTATGAACTGGTAAACAGCAAAGGGCTGCCGCAGTTTTTCCAGGGCTGACCTTACTTCATCGGTAAAACAATATTTCTTCATAATCGCATAACTCTCCGGCATATTGTGTTTAACGGTCTCTGTTTATGTCATCCAAGCTTACGGCGTGAGAAAACGATCCCGTTCACTCCGTTCACACGAACGAGCAAACGGTCAATCCCTTGTCACCGCGCCCATGCTCTTGAGCTGCTGTTTTCGCTCGTACATCAGGTTATCCGCCCTGCTGAAGACCTCATGGAAGGCCTGGTCCTTGTCCTGCTCGTAGACGGTCATCCCTATGGAAATAACGACATTATCGCTGCCGATGTTGCCCTCGATTTCCTTGTTGATCGTGTCATAGATCGTCTGCCGGTTCTCATAATCCTGTCCGTAAAGCAAAACGACAAATTCGTCTCCGCCGATGCGGAATACGGGGCTGTGTTTATAATAGTTGCACAGCATTTTGCACGCGGCGCGAATGTAGTCGTCGCCGGCCTTATGGCCCAGGGTATCATTGATCCGCTTCAGGCCGTTGACGTCACAGACAACGACGCCAAACTCGCCGGCCGTGCCTTCGACGATTTTTGTTTCCAGCTCGCCTTCCCGGACGGCAAAGGCATGCTTATTCTTTACGCCGGTCATGCTGTCCGTATAGGCCTCCCTGCGGGCCGTGTCCCTCTCCGCGGTAGCTTTGTTCTCCCACTTCTGCATGGAGCGGTAATTGGAAAACATGACGATCAGGGATATGCCAAACAGGCCGACGATGATGAAGACACTGATATTGTCCGCTTCATGAAGCCGGCGGAGCTGCATGGCAAGGAATTCCTCCTTGGACATGGCGAGATTCTCGCTCTTGCCCGTCCCGTCCATATACTCCGAAATCTCCGCCATAATGGCATTTTCCCGCTCTTCATTTGTCCTTTCCGCCCAGGTCATGGCCATCAGGACAATGAAGACAAGGAGGGCCAGCCATACAATGATTGCTTTGCCGAATTTTCTGGCATGATCCTTCCGGATGACCCAGTGGAAGAACAGCAGTCCCAGCAGCGACCAGAAGGCGATCAGAACATAGGTCTCCGTGGCGATGGTGTAATCGGCGAAGGCGCTCGGGAACAGAAGGAAGATGGCGAAGGCGCCCAGAATAAACAGACAGATCCCGCTGATCAGACGCTCCTTTTTCGCGCCCTGCTGCCCGGACAACTTAAAGACCGCCACGGACGCGAAGCCGTAAATGATGGTGGCGCCGATCGTCGTGGTGTCCACGATCCATCCGATGGCCGTTCTGCCGACGAAGGGTATGGGCAGGGACACCAGGAGCACCAGAAGAATGGCGTTGGCAGGGATCTGCTTGCTGTTCAGCCTGGTAAAGCGCTCCGGCAGGATGCCGTCCTGCGCCACGGCATAGCACAGCCGGCTTAAGGCGCGCAGCATTCCGATCAGGCTGGTCAGCACCAGGGCGGCCAG
Source organism: uncultured Lachnospiraceae bacterium (assembly GCA_902779245.1). Taxonomy (GTDB): domain Bacteria; phylum Bacillota; class Clostridia; order Lachnospirales; family Lachnospiraceae; genus Chordicoccus. The sequence goes on from CACZBB010000062.1 coordinate 5,017, forward strand.
GGATATCATCAGGATATTCACGCCGAATCCGCCAAGATAATGGTCGGCCGCGTAGAAAGCCGGAAGCCCGGCAAGTCCTTCGTACTGATCGAGGTGTGAGATGTAATCCAGCCAGCTTGAGCACTCTTCCGGGTACGCGGTGACGCTGAGCAGGGTCACGAAAATATACAGGGCCGTGATCACGACCAGGGCTTTCACCAGGATCCGGAACATTCTGCGGTGCTCGAACCGGTATTCCGCGGCGGAATGAGAGACCGTCTCAAAGCCGATAAAGGCCCAGGGCGATACAAAGGCGATATGGATCACCTGCCGCAAGACATTGGCGTCCGGGATAAAGGCCGGGCTCATGGTCATTCCGGAGCCGCCGTGCATGATGAGCGCGGCAAAGAAGCATACCGTAATGCCCACGGTGAAAATCAGAACCATCACCACCATGCTGTGGGCCGTCACCTTTTTGCTCTTGATGCAGAGCAGGCTGACAAGCAGCATCACCGTGAGCGTGAGCAGCGCCTCGCCAAGATACACGTCGTATCCGAAAACCGTAAAGAGGCGGATCTGCTTGAAGACTCCCCCCAGGAAATACCGCGCAAACAGGGGGACGCTGGTGGCATTGGCCCAGAAGATGGAAATATAGATCAGGAACATGAACCAGGCGATCAGGAAGGCGCGGTCATAGCCGAAAATATGCTTCACATAATGATAAAGCCCGCCGGTGCCCGGATAGCTGTTCGAGAGGTAATGATAATGGTTCGCGACCATCAGCATCATGGCAAATCCGATCAGAAGGCCGATAACGGAGCCTAAGGGCCCCGCGCTGGAGAGGTAGGCGCTGCTGGTGACGACAAGAGAACCCCAGCCGATGGCCGAGCCGATGGCCAGCGCCCACGCGGCCAGCGGTGAAAGGTAGGGCCGGAGCTCTGACGTATTATTGGAAGACGATGACGATTCGTTCATGTCCGTTCTCTCCTCATGCACAGTTTGCGGGGCTGCTGCGAAAATTCATTTTCACAGCATAATATTTTTATCTTCATATAATATAACATCACCGTGCAGGCTTCGCAACTCATTTACGTGAAGTTCCTGTTCACTTGTTTCTGGTCGTTTCTGGTCACACGGTGACCAGAAACGAAGGCGTTTTGCAAAAAAAATGATTGACCCTTTATGATTTCGGCAAATGCACGCGGGCGACGGTTCCCCTTCCGGGCTCGCTCTGGATCTCGAGGTTCCCTCCGCACATCTCGCGAAGGCGCTCGCGGACGCTCTGCAGGCCGATGTGAAGCTTCTCTCCATCCGCCACGGACGGCGCTTTGTCGTCGTCCCGAAGGAATTTATCCGGCGAAAAGCCGATGCCGTCATCCTCCACCACGACCACGAACTCGTCCGGCAGCTCAAAGGAATACACCCGCACCGTTCCGCCGCCCGGCGCCTTCGCAAGTCCATGCTTCACGGCATTTTCTACCAGCGGCTGAATCGTCAGCGGCGGAAGCGAGAAATTCTGTGCTTTCAGGAAGATCTCCACCTGAAGCTCCTCCTGGTAGCGCATTTGTTCAAGATACAGATAATGCCGGACAAGCTTCATCTCCGTGTCAAAGGGTACCGGACGGTCACTCTCCAGACTGCCGATATTCGCCCGCAGGAATTCCGAAAGCTCCTCAATCGCCCGCTGCGCCGCCGCCGGCTCCTGCTCGCAGAGCACGTAGATCGTGTTCAGCGTGTTGTACAGAAAGTGCGGGCGGATCTGGCTGAGCATCAGCCGGACGCGCCCCTCGCGGAGCCTCGCCTCCTGCTGGTTCACCGTCCGCGCTCTTTCGATATCGAGAAGGTTGCGGACGAAGATGACCGACAGCGCCAGCGCCAGCGAGAGAAAATCAATGGCCGGAAAATACTGACGGAGGATGATCGCCGCCAGCGGGATCGCGACAAAAAAGGAAAAGATGGCGACGCGCCCGCGGCCGAGGGTCTTCCGATAGTGTACGATCAGAAAAATCAGAAACGTCAGGATGTAATAGCCGGTGATCTGTCCCAGCCAGTACAGCGGTCCGGGCCGGTAACCCGTGCTGTCCAGCTTTCCCATCAGATGCGTGAAGCTGGACACGCACCAGCTGACGATACCCAGCGCCGCCGCCGGGATCACCGTTATGGGAAGCCAGGCAGGGATGGCCGCGTTCTCCCGAACCAGATCCGAGACATAAAAGACCACCAGAACCAGCAGGATATAGTAGCTGATATAGGAGATACATTCTACGAAATGAAAGAGCATTCCGAAATCCGAGGAAATCCTGGCAGTGAAGTAATCTCTGTAGATCATCGCATACGCGAAAGCGTTGGAAAGCAGATAAACAATGCACACAAGGACAACCCAAATAAAACGGATGCTCTTTTTTCGCTGATCCTGCTTCGTCCGCACGCATCCAAGAAGCAGCACCGCCATCACAAGTGCCGCATATATGTTTAAAATTGCATTTGTCCTGGCTGCCATTCTCCCGTCCTTCTGTCCTCCCGGCGGCTTTCAAGAAGCCCGCGCTCCCTGAAGCCCGACCGCTGTCCCTTTCCCCCGCCCGGCCCTTCCGGCCCGCCGACCTGGTTTTCCCCGCCCGGCCCTTCCGGCCCGCCGTCACGGTTCACGGCGTCTTAGCGGCACCCGTCCTTTTCCCCCGCCCTGACCGCGTAATCCGCCGCGCCCCGAAGGACACGCGCCGCCGAGAGGGCAAGCTCCCCGCGGCAAAGCCTTCCCTCGCGAAGCGCTTTGGCCAGAGCCGCGCGGTCCGAAAACTGGCCGGGCATGATCAGATCGTTGCCGGCCGCAAGGACCTTCACGGGATTCGCAAGCTTTGAGCCGGTCGCGTACCAGTCCGACATGACCAGCCCCTCAAATCCCCACTCCTCCCGAAGGATTCTCTGAAGGAGCCCGGCGCTTTCCGCGGCATAGCGCCCGTTGACCTTGTTATACGAGGTCATGAGCGCTCCCGGCCGCCCTTCCCTGACGGCGATCTCGAAGCCGCGCAGGTAGATCTCGCGAAGAGCGCGCTCGCTGACGCGCGAATCGGCCTCCTGCCGGTCGTCCTCGCGGTTGTTGCACACAAAATGCTTGGGGACGGCCGCAGTGTGCGCCGATCCGGCTCCCCGGATCACGGCGGCGGCGATTTTCCCCGTAAGCAGCGGATCCTCCGAATAATACTCGAAATTCCTTCCGCAGAGCGGATCCCGGTGGATGTTCAGGCCCGGAGCGAGCCAGAACGATACGCCGTAGGCGCGGCATTCGCGGCCGGCCGCCCGGCCAACCTCCTCCGCCAGCGCCGCGTTCCAGGTCTGGGCCAGCGCCGTCCCCACGGGAAAGGCCGTGGCGTGCTGGTAACCCAGCGGATACTTATCCGGCGGAGCCATGAGGAACGCCTTGACAAATCCCGGAAAATACTTCATGAAGGAGATGTAGGGATCAACGCCCTTCATCTTCCCGGAGGGCTTCACCGCGACCCGGCGCTCCAGGCGGAGGCCCGCCGGCCCATCCGCCAGGGCAACCGCGCGGATCCCGTATTTTCCGAGGCCGTCCGCCGCGTATCCCGCCGCGCCGGGGACGGTCACGCCATCCCTGGGCGCGCACATGCCGATGCCGGTGCAGAGCGAGATCAGCTCTCTGTACGAAAGCGTGCTCAAAATCCCCTTTTCCTGCCTGCTGACGCGGAATTTGCGTTTTCCCGGGAACTCCCGGACGGGGATCTTTCCCACCGGGATCCGAACCTCCGGCAGTTCTCCCCCGTCAGATACCGCCTTCGGCGGTACGGGCAGCTTTGCGGCAGGCGCGTCCGGGATCGGAGACCCGGGACGGCTTAGCATAAGCGTCTCCGGCATCTCCAACACGGCAAATGCCTGTGCTAAGGAGAGGGATTCGCCGGCGTACAGCCGGTAAGCGCCCTTTTCGAGGATGAACGCGTGCGTGCTTTCGTCAAAGCTCGCCAGGCGCTCGTAGGGGATCGAGAACGAGAGCTCCTCCTCCTCGCCGGGCGCAAGGACGCGGGTCTTCGCAAAGCCCGCCAGTCTCCGCCGCTCCTTCACGAGCTCTCCCTCCGGAAGGCCGGCGTAGAGCTGCAGCACCGCCGCGCCCGAAAAGCGGGAGCCGACATTTTTCACAAGAAAACGGACCCGGATCTCGTCGCTGACCTTCACCGGGGCATTGGTCACGGCAAATTCCGTATAGGAAAGGCCGTGGCCAAAAGCGTAGCGCACCGGCACGCCGAAGCTGTCAAAGTACCGGTAGCCGACGAATATTTCTTCCTTATATATATCGGTTTTCCCGGATCGCTCCCCGAGCTTTCGGGAGGGATAATCCGAGATCCGGTCCGCCCAGGTGTCCGTCAGATGCCCGGAGGGCGAGAGCTCCCCTTTCAGGATCTTCGCGAGAGCGGTGCCGCCCATCGCGCCGGCCTGCCCGAGAAGGACGACCGCGCCGATGCCCGGCAGCTCATCGAGGAAGGAAAGCTCGAAGATGCTGCCGACATTCAGGACGAGGATCACCTTTTTATAGTGCTTCGTGAGCCTTTGCAGGTGCGCGCGCTCCTCCGGGACGAGCGAGACGTCGCCGCGCTCCGTTTTCTGATCCGCGCCCTCCCCGGAGAGCCGGGAAAGGACATAGATGGCCGTGTCGGCCTCGCCCGCAAGATCCTCCGCAAGGATCTCCGGGCCTGCCGGCGGACGGAAGGAATCCTTCATAATGTTGATGATGATATCCGGCGATGGGCGAAGAAGCCGGCGCAGGAAGGCTTTTCGGTAGGCCTCCTCGCTTTTCTTATAGCATGCCTCGTAGCGGCGAAGCCATCCCCCGGTGGTCACGGAAAATCCCTCCGAAAGGAGTCCCTCCATCACGGAGACGGCCTTGCGAACGTTGACCTCGCCCGAGCCGGTGCCGCCGACGACGGTTTTTTCGGCTCCCGCGCCGAAAAGCGCGACCGGGCCGGGAGCCAGCGGGAGCGTCCCGTCATTCTGAAGGAGAACGATCCCCTCCTCCGCCGCCCGCAGGGAAAGCTGCCCGTTTTTCGCCTCAAGCGGCGTAACCTCCATCCCCCTTTTAAAAAAATCTGCCCACCAGATCCCGCGACACGGCGCAGGCGTCTTCGAGACTGCCCGCGGAAAGTATCTCACCGCCGTAGTACGTGCCTCGCTGCCCCTGAAGGGCTTCGAGGCGGTCGTACCAGCCGTCGGCGTAATCCGCGCAGGGAACGAAGGGCATTCCGAAGCTCTCCCTTACGGCAAGCCTTTCCTCCGGCGCAAGGCCGAAAAGGCCAAGCTCCGCCTCCAGATTCGCGAAGGCTTCCTCCGCCGGCACATCAAGGCTCCCCTCGTGATTCAGATACGCCGTCGCCGCGACAAGCCTTTCCTCTCCGGCGGGCTCGCCCTTCCGCTGCCAGACGACAAGATGTCCGGATTTCTCCGGCGTAAAATTCCCGGGGACAAAACCCATTCCCGGAGGCATTGCATTTGCCGGAACACGGATGAGAAGCTGCGCGGCTTTTTTGCGGCGGATACGCTCAAAAAGGCTCCTCTCCTCTTCCGAAATGTCCGCGTAAGCGGCAAAGTCCGACAGCGGCGCGGTGACGATGAGCTTGTCGAAGCGTTCTTCGCGTTCCCCCGCCTCGCTTTGGGCCGTGACCCGGATGCCTTCGCCGTCCCTCGCCACGCTGACAACTTCCGTGCAAAGCTTCGCCGGGCGGTTGAGCCTTCGGTTCACCGCCTCGAAGATCTTCCGCGCGCCGTCCTCCCACTCCCAGTACGACTCGTCGTGGAAGGCCAGGACGGTTTCCAGGCCAAAGCGCTTGAGGACATAGGCCGCCGGCAGCTCGTCCGGATAGCCGCATCCCGAAGCCGAAAGCGGCGCGAGCCAGAGCTTTGCCGCTTCCTCCACGCCGTTGATCCGGCAAAACTGATCAAAGGGGAGCGCCAGCTCCCGCAGATTCCGGTTCTTTCCGCGGACCCGGCGAAGGTGGTTATCCATCTCCTTCGAAAGGCCGAAGAAGCCGCCCTTCGAGAGGCCGACGTGGCCGTAGCAGGCACAGCCCTTATATTTTGTCTCCAGAAGGCGCGCAAGCTTCCGGAGCTGATTCGTGAGCTTCAGCGCCGCGAACGGCCTGCCCTTCGACGTGCCGAAGGGTCCTTCCGGCGTCCCGTCAGCGCCCAGATACACCCGATCCTCGGAAAAAACCAGCGCGTGGTCCGTCCCGCCAAAGCGCTCCAGCTCGCGGACGGCATAGTAGCTGTCCGCGCCGGCCGGCTCCCACAGGCCGGCGGTTTTGCCGCCGACCCGCGGCGCCTTCTCGAAGATCTCTACATTCGTATATCCCTTAACCTGCAGATACATGGCCGCCGCGATCCCCGAAGGCCCCGCGCCGATGATGCATATTCTCTCATTCGTGTCCATACAAAACGTATAATCCAACGCTGCGTTTTATGATTGGATTATCTCCTTTCAGCAGTTTTTGCAAATGCACACCGCAGTCTTTTATTGTCAGTCTCGCGCAAGATCACAGGCGATCCGCAGTGCACCCTCCAGCATAATATTTTAACATAATCCTCAGACTCCTGCATAAAAAATTTACGCCGCCGGCAGCGGATCAGGGGTGTACAGGTTCACATTTCAATGTCATTTCATTGGTTGCCGTGGCTCGATTATAAAATCTATGTGGTGACGGCAATTCTAACGGTAACCCGGCGGCATCGAAATCACATAAAAAAGATTGCCCCATTTCTGCAATGTTATTAACTTAAGCGTGGCTTCTGTCATTCTGAGGAGCGGAGCGACGAAGAATCTCATATAAAGGCATTTCCATCGTTTGAGATTCTTCGCTTCGCTCAGAATGACAATCCTTAAGTTAATGACATTGCCCATTTCTGTTACCAAATTTGGTTCTCCCTCATTTATTTGTAGTATACGGTTTCGGATCATATCCCGAATTTTGATGGTCTTGTCCGAAATCCGGCGAGTCCCAGTCTTGAAAATTCGGATAAGAACGATGATTTATGACGGTCTTGTCCGAATTTCGAAGAATATCTTCCTGGATACTAGCTTTTGCGGAAGAACCCCAAATTTATGCCGTGCAGGCTGGTCTTTTAGGGCAGGTGTCCGGTTCGGTGACTGCGCATAGAAAGGACAGGGATTCCGTTTCCTGGAATCCCTGTCTCTTTGTCGCCTTATATCCGTCCCTCAGCCGCACAGCAGCCGGATCTTTTCGGCAGCCTGTACGCGGATCGCGTGGACTTCATAGGGAATGATGTCCGTCAAAAGGTTCTTCCCCGCGCCGAGGGCCATGGTCGCGCCCTGCGCCCCCGCGATGTTGATATCCGTGAAAATATTGATCTTACTTACGCCACTCTCGATCGCCCTCCGAAGCGCCCGGTCCGAGAGGCCGGAGCCTCCGTGAAGAACAAGCGGCAGCCCGGTCGCCTCGGAGATGGCCTTGATGCGGGCATAATCCACCTTCGGGCGAAACAGATACTCGCCGTGAGCGGTTCCCGCGGCGATGCCGAGCGCGTCCGCGTTGGTCCTTCCGGCAAAAAGCTCCGCGTCCTCCGGTTTGGTGAAGGTGGCCGGATCGATGCGCCCGTCCTTAACGTCGGCGGCCTCCGGCACGAAGCCGAGCTGCGCCTCCACCGACGCGCCGTAAGCGTGGGCCGTGTGAACCAGCTCCGCCACCCGCCAGGCGTTATCGTCAAAGGAACAGTCTGAGCAGTCATAATTGACCGACGTGAAGCCGTACTTCAGGGCTTCGATACATTTGTCAAAGGTATATGCGTGGTCAAAATGGACGGCGACCGGGACCTTTGCCCGCTTTGCCATCGGGATCGCGAAGAAGGAAAAATCCTCCAGCGGACAGATGGACAGCTGCTTTTCCTCGATGCCGATGATCACCGGCTTCCCCAGCTCCTCCGCCGCCTCAAGAACGCCCCGAGCCATGACCATGGAGAGGACATTGAAATGCCCCACCGCATAGCCGCCGGCCCTGGCCGGATCCAGAATTTCCTTCAGATTAACCAGCATGAAAACCACCTCCCGATACAGTGCTGCCGAAACCAACCTCCGTCTTCTTTATCATACCATGAAATACCGCCGAAAGAAACACTTTTTCGCTGCTCTTCATATCTGTTCACACTCAATGTTTCTGGTCACACGGTGACCAGAAACGAAGGCGTTTTGCAATGAAATCGCCCTGCGGGCGATGGCAAAACGCAGGTCAGCGACAAACTATAATTTTA
>CACZBB010000063.1 GCA_902779245.1 uncultured Lachnospiraceae bacterium
TGTGTAAAACGGCTACTTTCTCATGTCGGACGTGTCAAAAATGCATGAAATATTTTGCAAGCAAAATTTTCATGCGCTTTTGACACTTGAATCAAATAACGGATCTTAAATCAAGGCCCAAGAGGGGCAATTCCGGTTTCTGTGAACGGAAAATTATTTACATAATGTCTCCTTTAGAATTGTTCTTGTGAAAGTGTTTATTTTTGATATAATTTATTGTAAGAGAACGTGGGAAATACGGTGTCAGTTACTTTTGTGACAAGCCCTGCGCGGTGAGTGTTAACAGTGCCAGACCTAAACTTGTTTGTAATGGTTAAATTGTGTTAAACTTCACACAGTGAAGCAACTGACCTGTCCCCGAGTTCTTTGGGAGGTGCGAAATATGCAAAAAAAGATTGCTGCGGGCGAGCAATACTTCGATAAAATACGGGAAGGCAATTATTTCTATGTTGATAAGACGGGCTTTATCCGCGATTGGTGGGAGGGAGGCGATACGGTTACCCTGATCACCCGCCCACGCAGGTTTGGCAAAACACTCACCATGAGCATGCTGGACTGCTTTTTTTCGATGCGCTGTGTCGGGAGGGGGGATCTTTTTGAGGGGCTTGACATCTGGCGGGAGGAAAAGTACCGGCATATGCAGGGAACCTGGCCGGTAATCTTCCTGACTTTTGCCGGCATTAAGCAGACGAGCTACGAACAGACCAGGCTGGCCATCAACGAGAAAATCTGGCAAATATTTAACGACTACGATAAGATCATAAAGGATCCGATGTTTACGGAAGCGGACCGCAGAATGTTTTATAGCGTCAATAAGGACATGAACGACGCTACGGCAGCTACATCCCTCCATAATCTATGTATCTGGCTGCAGCGGTACTATGGAAAAAGGGTGCTCATACTCCTTGACGAGTACGACACGCCCCTCCAGGAGGCTTACCTGAATGGATTCTGGGACGAGCTGGTATCCTACGCCCGGGACCTCTTTAACAATACCTTTAAGACAAATGCAGCTCTGGAGAGGGGAATCATGACGGGGATTACCCGTATTAGCAAGGAATCAATCTTTTCCGACCTGAACAATTTAATCGTGGTCACAACCAGCTCAGATCTCTACGCGTCATATTTCGGCTTTACCGAGAAGGAATTCTTTGACGCACTGGCATTTTTTGACTGCAGCGAGGAAGAGAAGCGGAAGGCGAAGGAGTGGTATGACGGGTTTACATTTGGAAGCATTACTGATATCTACAATCCGTGGTCGGTGACAAATTTTTTGAATGAGCGTAAATTTAAGGCCTGGTGGGCCCGGTCCAGCGGGAACGGGCTTGTGAAGAAGCTGGTGCAGGAGGGCGATTCGGAGCTTAAGATAGACTTTGAAGGCCTCCTTACCGGTGGTTCTGTCGAGACGAAGCTGGACGAGGAAATCATTTTTAACCAGTTGGATGAAGATCCGAACGCGGTCTGGAGTCTTCTCCTTGCCGCCGGCTATCTCAAAATTGATAAGATAACAGAATCGGAGATCGAGGAAGAAGATGATACGGATACGTTATACACCTTGTCCATTACCAACCGGGAGACACGGAGCGCCTTCCGACAAATGATAAAGGACTGGTTTAAGAAAAACAATGGGATGACGAGACTTGTTGCAGCCATGCTTGGAGGAGATGACGAGGCCATGGGCGCCTGTCTTCAGGAAATCGCCGAGGATACAATGAGCAGTTTTGACGGCGGGAAGAAAGCCGGCAGGAGAGTCCCGGAAAACTTCTACCACGGGCTTGTCCTGGGCCTCCTTGTTGATCGCGCACGGGATTACTATCTTCGCTCCAACAGGGAGAGCGGTCTGGGCCGCTATGATGTGGTTCTGGAGCCGAAAGCACCGAAAAATACCGCCACTCCCGCTGTTATTCTGGAATTTAAAGTTTTTGACCCGAGGAAGGGAGAAAAAGAGCTGGAGGATACAGTGACCAACGCCCTTAGGCAGATTGAGGAGAAAAAGTACTCAGCCTCCCTCCGGGCTCTCGGCATCCCTGAAAAACGGATTCTAAAATATGGCCTCGCCTTCCGAGGAAAGGAATGCCTGGTTCGAAGAGGGTGAGTCGTGACACGCATATTCTCAGCTTTTATTTCAATTGTCGGTTATTGTGAGGGTTTCCTTTGACTGGAGGAGATTGTGGAGAGTATTGTAATTGTCGGCGGCGGGGCGGCCGGGATGTTTGCCTCGATCCTTCTGGGGGAGGCCGGAAGGAAGGTGACGGTGCTGGAGCGGAGCGAAAAGACCGGCAAGAAGCTGTATATTACGGGCAAGGGGCGCTGTAATTTTACAAATGCCTGCTCGCGGGATGAGTTTCTTGCCGCGGTGGTCTCGAATCCGCGCTTCCTCTACAGCGCCTTTGACCGGCTTTCTCCGGCGGATGTCCTGGAGACGTTTGAAAAATGGGGACTCCGCACGAAGGTGGAGCGGGGACGGCGGGCGTTTCCGGCATCGGATAAAAGTGCGGATGTCCTGGATATGCTGCGCGGCCGGATGAAAAAAGCGAAGGTCGAAGTCATCACGGAAGCCCGGGTGACGGAGATCCTGACGGAGGAAAAAAGGGTCTGCGGCGTCCGCTATGTGAAGAATGGAAAAATGGCAATGCTTCCGGCGGATATTGTCCTGGTTGCGACGGGCGGGCTTTCGTACCCTTCGACCGGCTCCACCGGCGACGGGCTGGCTTTTGCCAAAAGTCTGGGGCTTGCCGTGAAGGAATGCCGTCCTTCGCTTGTACCGTTCAATTGCGCCGGGGATATGTGCCGGCAGATGAGCGGGCTTTCGCTGAAGAATGTGAAATTTTCCGTGAAAAAGGGAAAGAAGATACTGTTTGAGGAATTCGGCGAAATGCTGTTTACGCATTTTGGCGTGAGCGGGCCGCTGGTTCTTACCGCAAGCGCGAAAATCGGCGGAAGGATCGGGAAAGAGGAACTGTCCTTTACCGTTGACTTGAAACCGGCGGTCACGGCGGAGGAGCTGGATGTCCGGATGCGCGGTCTGCTGGAGGAAAGCCCGACGAGGGCCTTGCGAAACGCGCTCGCGCCGATGTACCCGGCAAGCCTTCTGCCGGCACTTCTGGAGCTGGCCGGGGCGGACGGGAGAGCGCCGGGGAAGGAAGGACATTTGTCGGGGGCGGACGGAGGTTTGTCGGAAACGGAAGGGCGTTCGCCGGGGAAGGAAGGACAGCACACGAAATGCGAGAAGAAAAAGCAGGAGATCGGCGGAGGTCTTCGCTGCGCGGATGTGACGAAGGCTCTTCGGGAGGAGCTTATTCGGCTTACGAAGGCCTTTCCGCTGCCGGTGACCGGGCTGCGGGGCTATGAGGAGGCGGTCATCACCCAGGGCGGTGTTTCCGTAAAGGAGATCGATCCGAAGACCATGGCCTGCAAGAAAATCGAAGGGATGTATTTCATCGGTGAGGTGCTTGATCTTGACGCGCTTACCGGCGGCTATAACCTCCAGATTGCCTGGTCCACCGCTGCCCAGGCCGCCGCGGCGATCCTTGCAGGGGCAGGCGAATAAACCTCGGACGAAACGGCGGATATTTCCGGCTTTCGGCCAAGAAGCGAAAAAGCAAGTTAAGCAGACCTCGGACGAAACGGCGGATACTTCCGGCTTTCGGATAAGAAGCAGAAATGTAAGAAAAACAGGCCTCGGACGAAACGGCGGATATTTCCGGTTTTCGGCCAAGAAGCGAAAAAGCAAGTCAAACAGGCCTCGGACGAAACGGCGGATATTTTCGGCTTTCGGCTAAGAAGCGGAAAAGCAAGTCAGACAGACCTCGGACGAAACGGCGAGAGCTTCGGAGTTCGTCCGGAAAACACAAAGAAAGGAATGGTGAAGGTATGAATATTGCGATTGACGGGCCGGCGGGAGCCGGGAAAAGCACGATTGCAAAGCTTGTAGCGAAAGAAATGGGGAGTGTCTATGTGGACACGGGCGCGATGTACCGTGCGATGGCGCTTCGCATGCTGAACCTCGGCGTGAACACAGAAGACACGGCCGCCATCACGGAGGCCTCGAAGGATGCGGACATCAGCATCCGCTACGTGGATGGCGAGCAGCGCGTGATCCTGGACGGCAAGGATGTCAGCGAAGAAATTCGAACGAACGAGGTGAGCGGCCTCGCGAGCGTCGTGGCCGCCGTGCCGGCGGTCCGCGAAAAGCTTGTGGCGCTCCAGCAGAAGCTGGCGCGTGAGACGGCCGTGGTCATGGACGGCCGAGATATCGGTACCACCGTGCTTCCGGACGCGGAGCTGAAGATTTATCTCACGGCCTCCCAAAAGGAGCGCGCCCGCCGCCGTTTTGTGCAGAACGCGGAGAAGGGCCTCCCGGAGGTTCCGATGGATTATCTCATCGGGGAGATCGCCGAGCGCGACCGGCGCGATATGACCCGCTCCGTCTCACCGCTTCGGAAAGCGGAGGACGCCGTGCTCCTCGATTCCTCCGAGATGACCATCGAGGAGGTCGTTTCCGCCATTCTGAAGCTGGCAGAAGCCGTCTGACACGCGCAGTTCCACGGATTGCTTCGCGTTTTCACGCTTTCGCGCACGCGCAGGCCGGAAGCAAGACGCCAAATAAAAGGAGAAAAAAATGAAAAAATTATTCGCAATGATGGTTTCCACGACTCTTTTCCTGTCCTTGACCGCGTGCGGCTCACAGCCGACAGCGTCCCAGCCGGCAGCGCCCCAACAGACGGCGGCGCAGGATACGGAGACGCTTTACCAGGTCGCGCTTTTGCAGTCGCTTACCCAGGGATACTATGACGGCATCATCAAGGTAAGCGAGCTGAAAAAGCACGGAGATACCGGGATCGGTACCTTCGAGGGCGTGAACGGCGAGATGATCGTTCTGGACGGCACGGTATACCAGGCGCTGGACGACGGGAGCGTCAAGGTGGCGGACGATAACGAGACTGTGCCATTTTCCAACGTCACGTTTTTCGACGCCGATATCACGGAGGATATTTCGGACATTAAGGACGTCAATGGCCTGAAAACGGCCCTTGACAAGATCGTTTCCGCAAAAGGCGGCAATCTTTTCTATATGGTGAAGGTTGACGGAACCTTCGAAAAGATGTTTGTCCGCAGCGAGCTGAAGCAGCAGAAGCCCTACAAAACGCTGGACAAGGCTCTCGAAACCGACCAGCGGGAGTTCACCTATGAGAACATCAAGGGAACCATCGTCGGTCTGTACTGCCCGGACTATATGGGCGGCCTCAACGCCGCCGGCTGGCATTTCCATTTTCTTTCCGAGGACAAAGCCAAAGGCGGGCATATCCTGGACCTTTCCTTTGCAAATGCAAAAGCCCGGCTGGACGCCACACCCACATTTGCCATGACCTTATCGGACAACGGAGAGTTCCAGAAGATGGAGCTGGCTAAAGATGTCAACGACGCCATAAAAAAAGTTGAGACAAATGAAAACTAAGGTCTGTCCGCAAAGGAGGGATTATGAAGGTTCGTGTGGCAAAGAGCGCGGGATTTTGTTTTGGCGTGAAACGGGCCGTGCAGATGGTGTATGACGAGGCGGAAAAAAATCCCGGGAAAGTATATACGATGGGGCCGATCATTCATAATGAGCAGGTGGTGGAGGATCTTTCCCGAAAGGGTGTGCGGATGATCGGCGATGATCTGGTCTGTACCGAGACCGGGCAGATGCCGCCGGAGGGCTCGGTAATCATCGTGCGCTCACACGGTATTTCCCGGCAGATGACCGAGAAGCTCCAGAAAAGCGGTTACCGGATCGTCACCGCTACCTGCCCCTTCGTCCAGAAGATCCACGACATCGTGGCGAAGAAGAGCCGGGAAGGTTACGGAATCATCATCGTCGGCAATCCGGGACATCCGGAGGTCATCGGCATCCGCGGCTGGGCGGAGGGTCCCTGCGCGGTGGTGGAAAGCGCCGAGGACGCCAGAAGACTGGCCGGTCAAAGCGCGTGCCCGGAGCCTGCGGACGAGTACGAAAAGAGCGCTTCCGGCGGCGCCGCATTTGCCGGAAACGGTCTTCGTAAAGAAAAAAACGAATCGGAAAATTCGGATCGCTTGCATTTGTCAAAAGATCACCCGGTATGGATCGTATCGCAGACAACTTTTAATTACGAAAAATTCAAAGATATTGTTGAAATCATCCGAAAGATTTGGTATGATGTGAAAGTGACAAATACGATCTGCAACGCAACGAAGGAGCGGCAGACGGAGTCATTGGAACTGGCTGCAAAGTCGGACGTGATGATCGTGATCGGGGGAAGGAATTCCTCGAACACGCAGAAGCTTTACGATATTTGCAAAAGCCGGTGCGGGAATACTTACTACATTCAGACGCTGGAAGATTTGTCAGCTGTACAATTCCAACCCGATTGTTGTGTAGGTATCACAGCCGGGGCGTCCACCCCAAATACAATAATCCAGGAGGTATCTATCAATGTCAGAGGAACAGAGCTTTGAGGAGCTTCTCGACCAGAGCTTCAAGACGATTCGGAACGGGGAGATCGTCGAAGCCACCGTTATCGACGTCAAACCGGACGCCGCTTATCTCAATATCGGATATAAGGCCGACGGTGTGCTGACAAAGGAAGAGTACAGCAACGACTGCAAAGATCTGACCGAGGTTCTTCACGCGGGTGACAAGCTTGAAGTTAAGGTGCTCAAGGTCAACGATGGCGACGGCCAGGTGATCCTTACCTACAAGCGTCTCGCAGCCGAGAAGGGCAACAAGCGCCTTGAGGAGGCTTTCAACAATAAGGAAGTCCTCACGGCGAAGGTTACGCAGGTTCTCAAGGGCGGCCTTACGGTCATCTACGAGGACACCAGAGTCTTTATTCCGGCCAGCCTTGTCTCGGATGTTTTCGAGCGCGATCTCACCAAGTATCAGGATCAGGAGATCGAGTTCGTTGTCACCGAGTTCAATCCGCGCCGCCGCCGCATCATCGGCGACCGCAAGCAGCTTCTTGTTGAGCGGAAGAAGGAAGCCGCGAAGGCTCTCTTCGAGCGCATTCAGCCCGGCGACGTGGTTGTCGGCATCGTCAAGAACGTCACGGACTTCGGCGCATTTGTCGATCTGGGCGGGGCGGACGGCCTTCTCCACATCTCCGAGATGAGCTGGGGCCGCGTTGAGAATCCGAAGAAGGTCTTCAAGGTCGGCCAGGAGCTGACGGTTCTCATCAAGGACATCAAGGGCGAGAAGATTGCTCTGTCCCTGAAGTTCCCGGATCAGAATCCGTGGATCGAGGCTGCCAACAGCTTCAGCATCGGAAGCGTCGTCACGGGCCGTGTCGCACGCATGACCGATTTCGGCGCATTTGTCGAGCTTCTTCCGGGCGTCGATGCCCTTCTCCATGTCTCCCAGATTTCGAGGGATCATGTAGACAAGCCGTCGGATGTCCTGAAGATCGGCCAGCAGATCGACGCGAAGGTCGTGGATTTCAACGCCGCCGAGCACAAGATCTCGCTTTCCGTCAAGCAGCTGGACATGGAGCGCGCGCAGCAGGCGAACGCCCCGGTCTACCGCGATCCGGAAGAGGGCGAAGACGTCCCGACGCTTGATATTCCGACCGAGGAATAATGATCATCTTTTGAACCCTGAGAGCGGCTGCGCACGATGCGCGGCCGCTTTTTTCGGGAAATGCCGGATGCGCGGCTGTCGGAGAAGGAAAGGATGAAATGTCACAGAACTGGTTTCGTAAAGGGATAAGGGACGGCGTTCCGATCTGTCTCGGGTATTTCGCGGTATCCTTCGCTTTTGGGATTCAGGCGGCGGAGCTGCCGCTTTCGCCGCTGGAGGCCGGAATCCTCTCCCTGACAAATGTCACCTCGGCGGGACAATTTGCCGGGCTTTCGGTGATCGCCTCCGCTGGATCTTTTCTGGAAATGGCGCTGGTGCAGCTGGTGATTAACCTGCGGTATCTGCTGATGTCCACGGCGCTTTCCCAGAAGCTTGACAGGAAGGTTGGTCTGGGACACCGATGCCTGATCGCCTATGGCGTGACCGATGAGATCTTTGGCGTCAGCGTCACGGTTCCCGGGAAGCTCTCGCCTTTTTATTCTTATGGGCTGATCCTGATCTCGGTTTTGGGATGGACCGGCGGGACCGTGCTCGGCGCGGCGGCCGGGGCGATCCTGCCCGGCCGGATCATCAGCGCCCTTGGAATCGCGCTTTACGGAATGTTTCTCGCGATCATCCTCCCGCCGGCGAAGGCAAACCCGCGCCTCTTAGGCGTAATTCTGGCGGCCGCCGGTCTTTCCGCTCTGCTTTATGCGCTTCCCCTCGGGGAATTTTCGGGGAGCGGGCTGGCGATCATTCTTGTGACCGTGCTCGTCGCGGCCGGCGCGGCCGTTCTGTGGCCGGTGGCGGAGACGGAGGAGACGGAATGAAAAATATCTGGCTGTATATCCTCGTGATGGCCGGCGTGACGTACCTGATTCGGGCGCTCCCGCTGGTCCTGATCCGCAGGAAGATCGAGAACCGTTTTCTTCGGTCCTTCCTCTATTATGTTCCCTATGCGACGCTCGCCGCGATGACCTTTCCGGCCATCCTCTTTTCCACGGACAGGATCTTCGGCGCGGCGGTCGGGCTTGCGGCCGCGGTGTGCCTGGCGCTTCGCGGGAAGAGTCTTCTCGTCGTCGCCGGCGGCGCCTCCCTCATGGTGTTTCTTGCCGAGCTGCTTCCGATTTTCTGAATCCCGAAGTGAGGTTTTTGCGCAGCTTTTTCAGGACCGTCCGCAAACGGTGTACACAACTGCGGAACGCCGTCGTTACTTCTTATGGCGAGAGCACAGCTTTTCGAGGGCGCTTTTCGCGACGGCTTTCGCGGCCTCCGGGTCTTTTAATAACTTTTCGGCCGGGACGAGAACGAAGCAGGTTTCCAGAGTCGCGGGTTCCTTCCGGCTGGCCGCGACATAGGCGGAGACGGATTTATGGATGGCATAGCCCTCGGCGGGGAGGTATTCGTAATTCTTATAGTCCGGAAAATAGCGGCGGACAAAACCGTTTTTTACGGGAAGCGTGAGCTTCGCGTCGGCGGCTTTTGCGGGAGGTGAAAGCGGGCTTTCCGGGGAAACACCCTCCGCCGTTACGTCGACGGCCTCGAAAAGCGCGCCGGCTTTCGCCGTGAGCGTCAGGCCGTCCATCGAAAGGGTAAACGGGAACGGAAGAGCGCTCCGGGGAGAGAGGTCTATGTCCAGGGAGGATCCCCCGGCATAACGGACTGCGGCTGCCGAAAAACCGCCCTCGAGGAAGCGAAGGACCGGGAGAAAAGCGAGACACGCAAGCGTCTGGCGGGCGGCATTTTCAAGGAAGAACGCGGCCGGGCCTATCGCAGAGGGTGTCGGCGAGGGCAGGACGGCGCTGACGTAAGCATCCGGACAGCCGTCCGGGCTTTTCTCCGAGGAGGCTGTTTCGGCCTTTCCGGCACCGGCCGCGTCGACGAGGGCGCCGGCCTGGGTCAAAAAGGCGGTAAAATCCGCAAGCTTTCGGGAGGGGAGAGCGAAGACATCCGCGAGGGGCTTCAGCGTTTTGAAGAGGTCGAGGCTCGTGCGGCGGTCGAAGGGAATGGGCAGGCCGTAGGCCGCGTATTTTTTTCGAAGGTGAGGCAGGTCGAAGCTGTCGCCATTGTACGTGATGAGCGCGCCGGAGCCGTCGAGGCGCTTAGCGGCCTCCAGGAGAAGATCATACTCGTCGCTCTCTTTTTCGGGCGTGAAGCTTTCCTCCACGATGTGACCGGCTTCCTTATATAATAGGAAGAAACCCTTGATCCTGCTTGTGCGCCAGAAGCGTCCTTCCGTAAGAAGATCCAGGACGAGGGCGTTCCCGGAAAGCTCGGCGGCCGCGGCCGGACACGGCGGAAAAAGGATTTTTTCATGCTTCATTGGACAACCTCCATGATACGCTGCGAATTCGCGCAGAACTAAGGCGCTGTCACGAAATAAAATGTACAGATTGCGTAGGATATTTTTCCGAGGGCAAGGAAGAAAGCCGAAGTCGTAGCGGGCTACGACAAGGTTTTCTGACGCTGACGGTTCCTAAGGATAGTATATCGTAAAACCCGCCGGTTTTCGAGCGCAATTCGGAGGAAAAGTGTTTTCGTAAGTTATTGTGAACGGCGACTTTTCGGCAATGGCTGCTCCGGCGGCCGGGGAGGAACGGAATTACAGGTTATGTATGCATATATTATCGGGCGTGTGGCCGCGATCCGCGAGAGCGGGATCATCCTTGAAAACAACGGCATCGGCTACAATATTGAAACGCCCGCCAATGTCGCCTCACGGGTTTTGGTGGGGGAGGAACGGAAGCTCTACACGCATTTTTCGGTGCGGGAGGACGCGATGCAGCTTTTCGGCTTTCTTTCGGAGGACGAGCTGGGCCTTTTCAGGATGCTTCTTTCCGTGAGCGGCATCGGGCCGAAGGGAGCCCTCGGCATTCTGTCCGGCCTGACAGCCGACGAGCTTCGGTTCGCCGTGCTCACCGGGGATGCCGCCGCGCTCTCAAAAGCTCCCGGCGTCGGCCGGAAGACCGCTCAGAAGATCATCCTTGAGCTTAAAGACCGCCTGAGCCTGGCGGAGGCGGTCGAAGAGAAGCTGGAAACGGCCGGCGCCTCGCTCGCGCCGGCAAAGAGCGGTGCGCAGTCCGAGGCGGTGCTTGCCCTTGTCGCTCTCGGCTACGGCAACGCGGAGGCGCTGCGGGCGGTGCGGAAGGCAGCCGACGCTTCGGGGTCGGAGGACGTGGAGACGCTGCTTAAGGCCGCGCTTCGGGAAATCTGAGAAGACCGATTTTCAGACCGCCGGGTTTTGTTTATTCCCTGTATATACGCAGCTTGTGACGGGGAGTCAGGGTGCCTGATGAACGGCAGGGGAGGGAGATTATGCCGAAGAGGAAGATCACAACGGAAGCGCTGCCGGAGGATGCGGCGCTGGAGCCGGGCATCCGCCCGCAGAGGCTCTCGGAATATATCGGCCAGGAGAAAGTCCGGGAAAACCTGAAGGTTTATATTGAGGCGGCAAAGCGCCGGGGGGATTCGCTCGACCATGTGCTTTTCTACGGACCGCCAGGCCTGGGGAAAACGACCCTCGCGGGCATCATCGCCAACGAGATGGGCACGCATCTGAAGGTGACGAGCGGGCCGGCCATCGAAAAGCCGGGAGAGATCGCGGCGATCCTGAATAACCTTCAGCCCGGCGATATCCTCTTTATCGATGAGATTCACCGGCTGAACCGCCAGGTGGAGGAGGTTCTCTATCCGGCGATGGAGGATTTTGCCATCGACATCGTGATCGGAAAGGGAGCGACCGCAAGATCTATCCGCCTCGATCTTCCGCATTTCACGCTGGTCGGCGCGACGACCCGGCCGGGCATGCTGACCGCCCCGCTCCGCGACCGCTTCGGCGTGGTCTCCCATCTGGAGTATTACACGGTGGACGAGCTTTTTCAGATCGTAATGCGCTCGGCGCGGCTTCTGGGGGTCGATATCGATGACAAAGGCGCCCGGCAGCTTGCCAGACGGTCCCGCGGGACGCCGCGGCTCGCCAACCGACTTCTTAGGCGCGTCCGGGACTTCGCGGAGGTGAGATTTGACGGGAAGGTGACGGAGGCCGTCGCCACGGTGGCGCTGGATCTTCTCGACGTGGATCAGTTCGGCCTGGAGACTTTGGACCGGAAGATTCTTGAAACGATGCTCACGAAGTTCGACGGCGGGCCGGTGGGGCTGGAGACTCTGGCGGCTTCCCTGGGCGAGGATCCCGGAACGCTGGAGGATGTCTACGAGCCGTATCTTCTCCTGAACGGCTTCATCAACCGGACGCCCAGAGGGCGCGTCGCGACCCGGCAGGCCGCCGAACACCTGGGACTTCCGTATCCCGGAGAGGAATGAAGGACGGCAGCGGAACGCTTGTGAAGTGCAAGGTGGTCGTGAAATAAAAATGCCGGAAAGACGTGGTCGTATAAAACTTTTTGAGAAATTCATTCCTGATGCAGGACAAATGCCTTCCTTGTGTGGTATAT
>CACZBB010000064.1 GCA_902779245.1 uncultured Lachnospiraceae bacterium
AGCTCCTGGAACGGGCCGGACTCGCCGAATACGTCGCGGACGCCGATGCGGCAGAGCGGCGTCGGAAGCTTCTCGGAAAGGCACTCGGCCACCGCGCTGCCGAGCCCGCCGATGATGCTGTGCTCCTCCGCCGTCACGACCTTGCCGGTCTTCTTCGCGGAGGCAAGAAGCGCTGCCTCGTCGAGCGGCTTCACGGTGCAGAAATTGATCACCTCCGCGTCGATGCCGTCGGCCGCGAGCATTTCCGCAGCCTCCATCGCCGCCGTAAAGCACAGGCCGTTGGCCGCGATCGTGACATCCTTTCCCTCGCGGACGACCGTCGCCTTGCCGATCTCGCAGGTATAGCCCGGCTCGTTGATCACCGGAACCGCGGCACGGCCAAAGCGGATATACACCGGACCGTCATATTTCGCCGCCGCGTGCACGCAGGCGGCCGCCTCGACCTCGTCGGCCGGAACCATGACGACCATCCCCGGGATCTGGCGCATAAGCGCGACATCCTCAAGGCACTGGTGCGAAGCGCCGTCCTCGCCGACGGAGATCCCGCCGTGGGAAGCACAGATTTTCACGTTAAGGCGCGGATAACCGATGGAATTCCGGATCTGCTCATAGGCCCGGCCCGTCGCGAACATCGCAAACGAGCTGACAAAAGGAAGCATGCCCGAGGCGGCGAGTCCGGCCGCGATCCCCATCATGTTGCCTTCGGCGATCCCGGCGTTGAAGAACCTCTCCGGATATTTTTTCTGGAAAACGCCCGTCCGGGTCGCGCCGGCAAGGTCCGCGTCCATGACGACAAGATTCGGATACTCCTCCGCAAGCTCCAGAAGCGCGCGGCCATAACCCTCACGGGTCGCAATTCTCTTCACATCACTCACAGCGTCTCACCCAGCCTTTCCAGGTCCGCCATCGCGACCTCAAACTCCGCGTCATTTGTCGCTTTCCCGTGCCAGCCGCAGACATTCTCCATAAAGGAAACGCCCTTGCCCTTCACGGTCTTGGCGACGATTGCCGTCGGACAGCCCTCCGTCTCCCGCGCTGCGGCAAAGGCCCCGCGGATCTGGTCGAAGTCGTGTCCGTCGATGCTGATCACACGGAAACCGAAGGCCTCGAACTTCTTGTCGATGGGCTCGGGACTGTTGACCTCCGCCAGTGTCCCGTCGATCTGGAGATTGTTCCAGTCAATAATCAGCGTCAGGTTGTCAAGCTTCTTCGCAGCGGCGAACATGGCCGCTTCCCAGACCTCGCCTTCCTCAAGCTCGCCGTCTCCGAGGAGCGCGTAAACGCGGTAGTCTCTGTTTTGGAGCTTTGCCGCGAGCGCCATGCCGCAGGCTGCCGAAACGCCCTGTCCAAGCGACCCGGTGCTCATGTCAACGCCCGGCAGATGATACATCGAGGGATGGCCCTGCAGACGGCTTCCCACCTTGCGGAGCGTTTTGATCTCCTCCTTCGGGAAAAATCCGCGCTCGGCCATGGCGCCGTAAAGCGCCGGCGCCGCGTGTCCTTTCGAGAGAACGAAGCGGTCGCGGCCGGAGTTTCTCGGATCCTTCGGATCGACGCGAAGCTCTTCGAAATACAAAAACGTAACGATGTCTGCCGCGGAGAGAGAGCCTCCCGGATGGCCGCATTTGGCTGCGTGCGTGCCTTCGATGATATCCTTGCGGACCTCGTTGGCCATGATCGTAAGCTGCCGGTTTTCCACTGTTGCACCTCCTTGCTGTAAGTGGACAGGTCCCTGCCTTCCGAAAGGCACGGGGACAGAAGCACGAAGCATCTTAAGGCAAGGCTTCGCGTGCGCAGGTCCGGCCGCTCCAAAGCGCATAAACAGACCCGCGTTTTTATTATAGTCTCTTTTCGGCAAATGTGAAGAAGGAACCTGCCGGGCGTCCCGGTTTTCGTCTTTTTAACAAAAAATGCCCCCTTGGCAGAGGCAAATTAGTGATTTATCACAAATATTTAGTCTGCCGCTGACCTGCGTTTTACCATCGCCCGCAGGGCGATTTCATTGCAAAACGCCTTCGTTTCTGGTCACCGTGTGACCAGAAACAACGTTTTATCTCGGCAAAAACCGCTGCAGGTCAGGGTTGGTCTCCCAGGGATCCTCCGGCCGGTCTTCCGGAAGATCCTCGCCCATGAGCTTCAGGGTCTCCATCACCTGCGACTGCGGAATCTTCAGCGCGTTGGCCAGCTCGTCGACCGTGGGCTTTGCGCCGAGCTCGGCGGTCAGGCGCTCGATGGTCTTGCTCATCTCCTGCACTTTGCGGATCAGAGCCTCGTCCCTGGCGCTTAGCTCCGCCGCCTCGGCCTGGGCCTCCCTGATCTGCGCCCGGATGGCGTTCTCGATGGTCTCGGTCACCGGCAGGAACATCATCGCGTCCTCCTCCTCGGCCTCCGCGAGACGGTTCACGCCCATGACAAGCCCGAGATTCGCCTCCTGCGTCAGGTCCTCGATCGGCACCGACCCGTCCGCCATTTCCAGTGCCAGCTGCACCGCCCGCGGCATAAACTCCTCGATTAAATCATTTTTCTGAAACTGATTCATAAAAACCTCCATGCTGGAACGGGGGGCACCGCCCGGACATCTCTCAAAAAAGAAATCGCGCCGGGATCCGCCCCCTCCCGAAAACCGTGCGCGGCCGAAGGCAGCTTAATTTCTTACGCGCCGAATGTAAAACATCAGCGCCGCAGCTTACCGGCTGCGGCGCAACATTTCTTTTATCATCTGTCTATTAGGCCGTCTTGTCCAGCTGGGATGTGCAATGACCGCAGCGGGTCGCCTCGATCGGGATCTCCATCTTGCAGTACGGGCATTCCTTCGTGGTCGCCGGCGCTTCCTCGGCATCCTTCTTAAGCTTATCGGCTGCCTTATTGAAGCCCTTGACAACAAGGAAAATGCAGAACGCGACGATAAGGAAATTGATGACGGTCGTGATCAGAACGCCATAGTTGAGCGTGGCCGCGCCGGCCTCCTTCGCCGCCTCAAGTGTCGCATACTGCTTGCCGTCGAATGCGACAAACCAGTTGGAGAAATCCAGGCCGCCGGTGATCAGACTGATCAGCGGCATGATCACGTCGTTGACGAGCGAGGTCACGATGGCACCGAACGCGCCGCCGATGATAACACCGACCGCCATATCGAGCACGTTCCCGCGCATGATAAACTGCTTGAACTCACCGAAAAGTCCCTTTGCCTTGCCGGCAGCTCCCTTTACATCCGCCATTCCTACTACCTCCTTATCTATACTCCACTCTGAAAGATTTGGATGTTTTGGTTACATCCACTCACGTATTATACGAAGCTTCATGCAATTTTACAAGAGTTTTTCACGTTTTTTCAGACAAATATATCAAGGGGCGTTACGGTACCGATCACGCTTCCCCCTCCGATCCCAGACATTTGCGGAGAACCTCCGAGAGCTTCTTCCGGTCAATGGGCTTAGTGAGATAGCCGTTCATCCCGGCAAGAAACCCCTGCCGCTCCGCCTCGGCAAAGGCATTGGCCGTCATGGCGTAGATCGGGACGGTCCGGGAATCGGGACGGTCGATCTGGCGGATCGCCGCCGTCGCCTCGTACCCGTTCATGCGCGGCATCTGAATATCCATGAGGATCAGCCGGTAGGAGCCCGGAACCGAAGCCCTGAACCTCTCCACCGCCTCCGCGCCGTCCGACGCGCAGTCCACGGCCGCTCCCAGATGCTCGAGCATCCTCGTCGCAATGCGTGTGTTCACATAATTATCATCCGCGAGCAGGACGCGCCCGCAAAGATAATCCGGACGCTCCTCGTCCCCCTCCGGGCTTACGGAAGTCTCCCGGGTCTCCGGGAACACAAAACGGCAGGTGATCTCCGTGCCGACGTTCACCTCGGAGGCCACTCGGATCTCCCCGTTCATCAGCCCGACCAGCTTGTGAACAATGGAAAGCCCCAGTCCCGTCCCGCCGCCGAGATCCTTGCGGCTCTTGTTCTCCATGTCCTGCGTAAAGGGCTCGAAGCAGTGATCAATATATTCTTTGGACATGCCGATCCCCGTATCCCGCACGGAAAATTCCATGGCAATGCTGCCATCCGGAAGCCTTTCCTGCCGGATACGGTAGGTGATCGTTCCGCCCCGCGGCGTATAGTGCATCGCGTTCGACAAAAGGTTCAAAAGGATCTGCTTCAGCCGGTTGCGGTCCGCCAGGACCGGAAAAAACCGTTCCTCCAGATCCGTCACAAAATGAATCCCCTTTTCGGCGCAGGTGAGCTGGAACAGGCTCACGATCTCCTTGACGACATGCTTTTTCCGAAGCGGCTGGGGATCCAGCGTGATCTTCCCGCTGTCCATGCGCGAAACGTCCAGGACATCGTCCATCAGGCTCCGCAAAAACTTCGCGGCCAGGCGGATATTTTCCAGATCCTCCCGAAGCTTTTTCGGGTCATCGATCTCCTCCAGCGCCAGATCGGTCAGCCCGCTGATCGCGGTCAGCGGCGTCCGTATGTCGTGGCTGATCCGCGAAATAAACTCTGTCTTCGCTTCATTCGCCGCTTCCGCCTGGATCAGCAGCTCCTGCGCTTTCGCAAGGCGCGACTTTTCCTCCCTCCGAAGCTCCGTTACCTCCGAGCAGAACACGGCGACAATGTCGAACTCTCGCTCAAGCCAGGTAAATTCCGTGAGGAATTCCTTCACCTCCGCGCCGTCCCCGCGCCCGCGGTACTCGATCCGGTAACGGCCTTTGGACTCCATGGACTTCCGCATCCGGTCAAAGCTGATGTTAACGAGGTATTCGGCGCGGTCTTCGTCGATGACCCGTTCTCTGGCAAATGCCTGTACGACATCTTCATAAGACATATAACCCTGCCGCGTCTTCGGAAGCCGGATCCCGGGAGTGCTCAGAAAGCTGAGTTTTCTCGAGGCGATGTGCAGCGTCGCAATATAATTGTAGCGGGCGTGTCCGATTTTCTCGAAAATTTCTTCGCGAAACTTTTCCCGGGTCATCTCCTGGGCGTAGCCGACCCCCTCGACCGCGCGCGTCGTCGGATTCCGGCGCATGATGAGCGTGCTCCGCACCCAGCAGAGCCTCCCCGAAAGGCTGTAGACCGGGTATTCCTTCACGATCGTGTCGCGGCTGGCGCGGAAACCCACCAGAAGGGCATGCCGGTTGATGCTTTCGAAAAAATCCTTCCGAAGGTCCGACTGAATAATTTCCCGACCCATCCGATGGAAAACCTCGTCCGCACTGTCTGCGCCATAATGCTTGCGATACTCCGGGCGAGCCGTCTCAAAGCGCAGAACCTTATTATTCGTGATGTCCAGATGGATCGTCACAAAGGATTCGCCCATCACCTGGGCCATCTGGCCTTCAAGCTGCTTGAAATTCCGCTCCTCCTGCTTCAGCCAGCTGATATCCTGGCCAAAGCCAAAGGCCCGGAGACGCCTGCCGTCCTCGTCGAAAATATTTGTCATGACCATGCGGACATATCTGGCCTCGGCGTTCGGACGCGGCAGGAAAAGGACATCGCAGGAGGCTCGCGGTTTCCCTTCCTCAATATCGTGATACATTTTCAGGAAATCCTCACGGTACTCCTCGTTAATATAAGGAAGAAGGGAATCCGGGGCGTTGTAGACAAGCTTTGGGACACCCGCCTGCCGCGTATAGCTTCTTTCATTCGCGCTGACGACCGAAAGGCGGTGCTGGTCGCTGTCATACTCCCATACCACCATTTTCGCCTCCCGGATCACGCTCTCATACATCTGCCGAAGCTGATGCTCGGAATTCTCGGACATTTTTTTATCCATATCTCAGATCTCCTCCCGGATACCGCCGGCGGCATCCCGTTCCCCGCGCCGAAGGCTTTGACAGGAACGGCTTCTCATGGTAAGATACGAACACATTTTTAAATCATTAAAGGAGAACTCTGATATGCGTCTTTTGATTCAGCGTGTGTCCGAAGGGGCTGTCCGTGTAGACGGCGAAGTGATCGGAGCCATCGGGAACGGCTTCGTCGTTTTCGTGGGCATCGAGGACGCCGACAGCGAAGCGACCGCCGATGCCATGGTCAAAAAGCTGCTTGGCCTCCGCATCTTCATGGACGAGAACGGCAAGACCAACCTCGACCTTGCGGCCGTCGGCGGTGGCCTGCTTCTGATTTCCCAGTTTACGCTCTACGCGGACTGCCGGAAGGGCAACCGCCCCTCCTTCATCAGGGCCGGCGCTCCCGACCACGCCAGCCGCCTTTTCGATTATTTCACCGACCGCTGCCGGACGTCCGTGGCAAATGTCGCCACCGGCAGTTTCGGGGCGGACATGAAGGTATCCCTCGTCAACGACGGTCCCTTCACGGTCTGGCTGGATTCCGCCGAGATCTGTAAAGGAAAAGCTTCCGGAGCACCCCGGCAAGAACATTGATCAAAAGTCCCGTCCCGATCAGCACAAACATTCCGAAAAGCGGGATGGCGCCAATGCTGTAAAACTTCAGGAATTTGTTGTCAAAAGCATTTTCTATCCATACAAATTCACAGAACCAGCTGATCGCGAGGATGTACGCGGCGGCAATCGCCGCGAGAAAGAGCCCTGTCAGGGCGAAATGAACATTTGCCGGCCGATCCCACCCCGGGACCGGCTTTTTTTTCGCGCGTATCGCAAGGATCAATGCCAGAACAAGACCCGCGATCGCCGCGATCAGCAGCAGACGGTTCGCATGCCGATAGACCATGAAAATGAGCGCCACAATATGGTTCATCCAGATCGGCTCCCGGATATTGAGCGTCGAGCCGTCACGGTCCACAAGGTTTACGCCGGTCAGCGTCGTCGCAATCTCCGCGGAGGAATCCCCCGTCTCAAAAAGGTTCGGCAGACCGCCCGGCTCGTAGGTATCAAGATTCACGATCGTCCCGGCCGCCGCCAGCATCTCCGGGGCAAGGCCGAGGATTTCGTCAAAGGTCCGGCCGCCGCCCGACCGGCTGATGCGGAACCGGCCGTCCTTTTTCAGCCGTCCGTCCGCGAAGGCTTCGTCAAGCTCACGGTTCACCTTCGCGAAAAGCGCCTGCATCTGGGCGTCGTTGGTCCATATACCGTTGCTCATCAGCTCCGACCGAAGCCGCCAGGTGATAAAATCTCCCAGAATCCCATGCTCCCTGACGTTCTCCCCCGCGCTGTCCGGGTGCGGATCGGTCAGTCCCTTCAGAAGCTCCGGATACGCGGAAAGCGTCTCCGACGCGGCAAAGGCTTTTTCGATGGCGTCAAAGGGTACCCACAGGGTGGCGGTCCGGTTCGGGGATTCGATGGCATACAGCTTTGACGTGAATTTTCCGATTTCTCCGCTGGTCCGCGTCTCTGTCTCAAATACGCCGAAATATCGGTAATTGAAGGATTTATAGGCAAAAGTCGCTGCGCCGAAAAGGACAAAGGGCAGGATTGCGAGGAGAACGTGGGCGGCAAAGCGCTTCAGCGAGGACCGCCTGTCCGGTCCTTTCGGACGGTTCCGCTCATCGGCCGCTTCTCCGGGCTTGTTAAGGTCGGCCGCTGCCGTCCGCAGAACCTGCTCCTCCTTCTTTTTCCCGCGCCAGGTGACAAAGATCTCCGCGAGTTCCCCAAGGATCTCCCTGGCCGCAATGGCCAGAAGGCACGCCAGGATCCAGATGCCGTCCTCCTTCTGATAATAGGTCACGATGAGGGAGAGGCCGAGACCGATCGAGAGCAGAAGCTTTTTCCAGAGCGGAAAAAGCCCCGGACGCCGCAGTCCCTCCAGAAGAAGGAGCGCGAGCGAGAAGGTGATCAGCGCAAGCGGCGCGATCACCGCGTTCCGGTAAAGGCGTGTCCCGCACCACAGATCGAAGGCCGCCGGCGTATATAACAGAAAGAGAAAGGACAAAACGAGGAACCACCGGCGGTCGCAGACTTCTTTCAGATACCGCACAAAAAGCGCCGCCCCGAGGATCCACAGAACACTGACAAAAAGGGGATAGGTCATCCCTGTCAAATGCACGAAATTGAGGAGCAGCGGATAGCCCATGTATTTGACCAGAGAATTCATGTCCGGTGAAGACACATGCAAGAGCAGGTCCGCATAAGTAATCATGAGCCGGTCATCCATCAGCTCATGCAGAGGGTACCACAGTCCCAGAAGGCTTGCGAGGGCAATCCGCCCGAAAATCGCCAGTCCCACCACGACATTCTGAATCATTCGAACCCAGCTCTCGCTTTTGCTCTTCATCACCTTTACGACCCTTCCTCCGTAAGCCACTGCTGTTTTACATTAACCTTTTTTTCTGACCGTTCATGTTCCTGTCCGGGCCTTCCCCGGCCGCGTTATCTTCCCTCGCCGCAGTCCGTCCGGACGCACTCCGAATAATACCCGAACGCGTCCTTCCCGATCCTGAGCACGAAGGGGAAGCGGTCCACATCCGTGCTGGCCGCGAAATCCCCCTGCGGGAAGATTTCCCGATTCGCCGGATCAAAAAATTTCGCGCCGGCCGTCCACCGGAGAGCCTCTGCCCGTTCACGGATCTCCTTCATCGGCCTTCCGGTCAGGAGACTTCGAAGATACTCCGCGCAGAGCTCATCCTCCTCCGCGAGAGCGCAGCCGTTGGTCCCCATCGCGACCAGCGTGACTTTTTCCGGATTTTTCTTCTTAATATATTCCGCGACCGCCGCCGCGTTCACAAGGCTCCCGGTCAGGATCTCCGCGGCATGTTCCGCCGCGATGATCCCCTGGGTTCCCGCGCTCGTGGTATGCAGGACGATCCTGCCGCGAACCGCCTCCGGAGGCAGGGTCGAGGGCGAGTTTCCGAAGTCAAAGCCCTCCAGCTTCTTTCCCTTTCGCTCACCGACCAGCACGCTGCCCGGAAAATGCTCCCGCAGGGTAAAGACTTCCTCCACCTTTCCGATCGGCCGGATCAGCTTCGCGCCAAAGGAATACATCCAGCATTCCAGGGAAAATGCGCGGAACACGTCGATGATCACGGTGATTCCCTCCGCCCGCCGGGCGCCCTCGATGAAACGATCGATTCGAACCTCCATCCATACCCTCCTGTCCGCGGGCAGCGCACCCGCGGCGTTCCTTACCGGTCACACGGTGTCCGGCTGTTACCTTACAGCAGCTCTTTCAGCTTCTTCGCCTCTTCCTCGGTGAACGTAATCCCTTTTCCCATCTTCGCATGCTCCGGCGACCAGTCCCGAAGATCGTACTTCGCCGCGCCTCCGTTCCAGGAAACCCTGTTAAGCTCCTTCGTCCAGCCCCTTGCGCCCTCCGAAAGCACGCCAATATGCTCCACAATTTCAAACTTTATATCCGATGCCATGGTTTTATCCTCCTTAAATCCTGATTTTATCACAGATTTCAATCTTCTTCAATTGTCAACAAAGGCTTTGCGCGGCAGCCGGACAGCAACGGCGGCGAGTCCTTCAGGGCGAGTGTCCGGCCTGGGCGCGGACAGCAGCTTTTCGCTCAGGCCTCGGCGCTGCCCGCGCGGCCTTCCTCCCGGATCCTGTTCAGACGGTCCATAAGCCCCTGTACGTCTTCGAGAAATTCTCCGGCCTGCTCCTTCGCGTCCCCGGGATCCGATCTCTCCGCGGCCGAGGCCGCCCACTCCTCAAGCGTCGGCAGCGACACCTCCGACCAGAGGGCTTCACGTTCTTCCGCACCGCTCTTCTCCGGTTCCTCTGAAGCCGGGCTTTCCGGTTCCGGGCGCTCAAGGCTCCCGGCTAAGCTCACGGACCCCGGTAAGGGAACGTCCTCCGATACGCTCCCGCCTCCCTTCTCTGTTCCGCAGCCGGAAAGCAGCAGCGCCGCGCTTGCCGCAGCCAGAGCCAACCCCTGCCAAAGCCTCTGCGGTCTCAGGCCGCACTTCTCCCGTTCCTTCTTAGAATCATGGTTTAACATTCTCTTCATGGTCTTCTCCTGTCGAAATTCCTTTCGTGTTGCTGACCTGCTACTTTGTCCGTCAGCTGCTCTCTTCATTTGTCTGCAAGTTGCTAAGAATGGTGTCCTGCTCTTGGCTTTTTGCAGCTGGGGCAT
>CACZBB010000065.1 GCA_902779245.1 uncultured Lachnospiraceae bacterium
GTGCGGTCATAGCGCGGGCTAGCCTGTATGAGCAGGGAGGGCGGCAGCCCGGACTGCGAATACAGGCGGCGATGGCGGGAGCTGCGAAGCAGCGGAGCCCATCGACTTTTATACATGGTGGCACAGAGTGCGAACTATGTATGCCCGTTTATTCAGAGACACCATCTTGATCGAAAGGGGGTTATTCCGAAATGAGCTTTATCCATGTGCAGAACCTTCAGAAACACTTTGTAGTGCGGAAAAAGCGCGAAAAGGGCGCACTTTTTCGGGAGAAGGAGATCAAGGAAGCCCTGAAGGGCGTTTCCTTCGACATCGGGCAGGGGGAGCTGGTCGGCTATATCGGCCCGAACGGCGCCGGCAAATCCACGACGGTCAAGATCCTCTCCGGCATTCTCACGCCGGACGGCGGCGAGGCGCTTGTGGACGGCCAGATCCCGTGGAAAAACCGGAAAAGCTACGTCCGCGGCATTGGCGTGGTCTTCGGCCAGCGGATGCAGCTCTGGTGGGACGTCCCGATCCTCGACAGCTACGGCCTGCTCAGGGACATCTACCGGATCCCGGAAAACGATTACAAAAAACGGCTCGGCGAGCTCACGGAAGCCCTCGACCTTGGCGGGCTCCTTAGGACCCCGCTCCGGCAGCTGAGCCTCGGCCAGCGGATGCGGGCAGAGCTGTGCGGCTCTCTCCTGCACCGGCCGAAGATCCTCTTTCTCGACGAACCGACCATCGGCCTCGACGCCGTCAGCAAGCTGGCCCTCCGCGACTTCCTTCGCCGGGAAAACCGCGAGCATAAAACCACCATTATGCTCACGACCCACGACATGGAGGACATCGCCGCCCTCTGCAACCGGGTCATGGTGCTCGGTCACGGCAGCAAGCTCTACGACGGGTCTCTTTCCGACCTCCTCCGCCGGTTCGACAAGACCCGCTCCGTGGAGGTCTCCTACGATTCGGCAAATGCCGCTTCGCGGCTTTTGGGTCTCCTTCAGTCTCTTGAAGGCCTTCAGGTTCGAACGGCCTCCGAAGCCCCCCTGTCCCAAAACACCGAACGGCAAATGCCCGGTCATCTGTCTTCCGCCTCCCGGGCTCCCGGCAGCGCGCTTTCAGAATCCCGGACTTCCGGCGGCCTCTCCTCCGAAGCCCGAACCTCTGACCGCAGTCCCCTTCCCGAAGACGGCATTCCCTACATTCTCCTTGAGCCAAATGGCGACGGCCTCAGGCTTTCTTACCGGCCGGAGGACATCCCGACCGCCGAGATTCTTTCCCTCCTTCAAAAGGCCGGCACGATCCGTGAAATGACCGTCCAGCCCCAGAACATCGACCATCTCATTGCCGCCATGTACCAGGAGCTGGAGCTGTAAGCCCGGACGAAATCCATCAAGGAGGAATTTCATGAAACCCTATTTGTCCATTTTCAGGCTGCGGCTTCGCCTGGAAACCCAGTACCGCGGCGCCGTCCTCGGCGGCTTCATTTGCCAATGCTTCTTCGGGATCATCCTGATCGCCGTCTACCGCGCCCTCTACGAAAGCCGCCCCCAGGCGCTTTCCTTTTCTCATGTCGCGGCTTACGTCTGGATACAGCAGGCTTTTTTCCGGATGATCCTCTCCTCCGACGACGAGCTCATGGGAAAAATTAAAACGGGCGGGATCGTCTATGATCTCTGCCGCCCGATGCATCTTTACAGCTTCTATTTTGCGAGGATCCTGGCCCAGAAGCTCATGGGAAGCCTTCTTCGGGCGATCCCCATGCTGGTTTTCGCCGCGCTGCTGCCGGAGGGCTGGGGACTTTCTCTTCCCGCCTCGCTTCCCGGGCTTCTCTGCAGTATGCTCGCCCTGCTTCTCGGCCTCTTCTGCGTCTCGGCCACGGAAAATATCACGATGGCCGCCACCATGCGGACGCTGGATCTGCGCGGCTTCCGGACGATCCTCAACATGCTGATGATGTTTTTTACGGGAAATATCCTGCCGCTGACCCTTTTCCCGGACAGCTGGCAGCGCGTGCTGACGCTTTTCCCCTACGCGCAGATCCTGGACGCGCCCATCCGTCTGTACACCGGCGAGTACGCGGCCGCCGAGGCTCCGTGGATCCTGCTTTTGCAGGCTGTCTGGACCGCGGCCCTGGTCCTCCTCGGCTGCCTCCTGTGGAGCCGGAACCAGAGAAAACTGATCATTCAGGGAGGATGAAATGAACACGCTTCGGTTATATCTAAAATCTATGTCCATCCTTGTGAAATGTCATTTGCAGTATCCGTTGTCCTTCACGCTGCAGACGTTTGGTCAGCTCATCATGGAGGGGGCGGAGCTTCTGGCCGTCATCCTGCTGGTCGACCGCTTCGGGCATCTGCATCAGTGGACGGCGGGGAATCTCTACTTCTTCTTCGGTCTGATGTCCGTGACCTTCTACCTCGCGGAGTTTTTCGGTCGCGGCCTCACCGGGAATTTTTCCGGCATGGTGCAGTCTGGCGAGCTGGATACGCTTCTTCTGCGCCCCCGGGGGATCCTCACCCAGGTCATCTGCAGCGCCATCGATCCCCGCCGGATCTCCTGCATCGCCGTCGGAACCGTCAGTCTCGTCATCGGCAGCCGGATGTCCGGCGTCGTCTGGACGCTTCCCGGGATCCTCCTCCTTATCGAGAGCATCTTCTGCGGCTTCTGGCTGGTGCTCGGGCTCTTCCAGATCGAGGCGATCCTGTGCATTTACAGCGTAAAGTCCGTGGAGCTTTCCAACACGCTGACCTACGGCGGCCGCAGCGCCTGCCAGTACCCGGTCGACGCCTTCCCGCTCCCCATCCGCCTCCTCTTCACGGTCATCGCGCCATTTGCCCTGGTCATGCACGTGCCCGCCTCCCGGATCCTCGGGAAGCCGCTCTTTGACTGGCCGCTCTATGCCGCTTACCTCGCCCCCCTCTCCGGCATCGCCGTCTTCGCGGTTATGTCCGTTCTCTTTAACCGCGCGATCCGCCATTACCGCTCCACGGGGAGCTGAACCGGGCACATGACGCCCTCTCACAGGCGGGTTTTTCTTTGCAATCGGGCAGGCTTTTCTCAAAAGTCGGCCGCAATCCTCAAAAAAGACCACCTGTGGCCGTCCGGTCCGGGCAGGCAGGCTCCGAAAACTGAAAATGACGATAAAAAAGGAGTGCCGTTTCCTGCCGGCACTCCTTTTTTATCAAACAAGCCTGCGATTACTGGTATTCCGCCACGGATACCCAGCTTTCGAGCATCGCCCGCTCCTCCGGGCGCTTCTTGGTAAGCTGGCCGGCGGCGACGATGGGCATCCACTTCTGGACATACTGGATCGCCGTATCGGACTTCTTGCAGTAGATCTTCAGATAAAGATCCGCCGTCTTCTTGTCGCTGAGCATGAACCGAAGATAGCTCATCGCCGCGTCCGCGCCCGCATTGCCCTGGGTCGCGTGGGACCAGTCGACCACCTTGTAACCGCCGTCCGGCGTCAGAATGACGTTGGACGGGTCAAAATCGCCGTGGCAGAGCTTTGTGTGGCGCTGCATCCCGTGCAGCCGCTGCTCCAGCTCGTAGCGGGTGCTGGCGTCAAGCCCCTCCAGGCCGCGGATCTCCTCCAGCCGCTTGTCGACCGTGTTGCGAAGGCCCGGCGCGCGGAAGGAATTAACCTCGATCTGAATGTCCACGAACCGCTCCAGATTCTCCTCCAGATTCTCCGGCTCGCCGGCCAGCTTCTCGGCCATCGTGATGCCCTCGACATACTCAAGAGCGATCGCCCAGCGCCCGTCAAAGCAGCGGACATACCGCACCGGCGCCACCGACACGCCGTAGGACTCCACATACGCCGTGATCAGCGCCTCGTTGAAAATGCCGACCTTCGGGTGGGTGGGCTCGAAGACCTTGATGATCTCATCGCCCACATGATAAACCGTTTTATAAGAGCGTTTGACAACAATATCCTGCTCGTTAAACTCCATGAGCTTACCTCCTTAAGGCAGATTAAATCCGATCCCTCTAAAATCTGTGATGAAGTGACGAAGAATCTCTTCGTTACTGTTCACTCCGTTCGCAGCAACGAAGGCATTCCGCAATATAATCGTCCTTCGGACGATGGCGGAATGCAGAACCGCAACGTATTATCGTTCTGTAGTTTATACTCAGGCTGTTTTATATCTAAACCCGCAGCCGGACAGCGACGCGCAGCTAGTCCTTTAGGGCGAGTGTCCGGCTCGGGTGTGAACAGTAACACCTCTTCCTCAGAACGTGACGTTCTCGTCCGGCTCGCCGTAATAGGCCATGGTGTAGAGCTTCTTAAGCTCGGAGATCAGCGGGTACCGCGGGTTCGCGCCGGTGCACTGGTCGTCGAAGGCCTTCTCGGTCATCTCGTCGAGGGTGTCGAAGAAGTACTTCTCGTCCACGCCGTATTCCTTGATGGAATCCTTGATGCCGATCGCTTTCTTCAGCTTTTTGATCGCCGCGATCAGATTCTCAAAGCTCTCCCGGTCGTCCTTCCCGCCGAGTCCGTTGTAGCGGGCGATCTCCGCGTACCGCGCCAGCGCGTGCGGATACTCATACTGCGGGAACGTGCCCATCTTCGTCGGGACCTCGCTGGCGTTATAGCGCATCACGTAGGTCAGGACCAGGGCATTGGCGACGCCGTGGGCGATGTGATGGTACGCGCCGAGCTTATGCGCAAGCGAATGGTTCACTCCCAGGAACGCATTGGCAAAGGCCATACCCGCAAGGCAGGAGGCGTTGGCCATGTGATCACGCGCCTCCACGTCATTGGCCCCATTCTCATACGCTCTCGGCAAATAGTCGAAGACGAGTTTGGTAGCCTTGAGGGCGATTCCGTCGGTGTAATCCGAGGCCATGATCGAAACATAAGCCTCGATCGCGTGGGTCATGACGTCGATGCCCGAGGCCGAGGTCAGGCCCTTCGGCTGGGTCATCATGTTGTCCGTGTCCACGATAGCCATGTTCGGGAGCAGCTCATAGTCCGCCAGCGGGTACTTGATCCCCGCGTCGGAGTCCGTGATAACGGCAAACGGCGTGACTTCGGAGCCCGTTCCGGAGGAGGTGGGGATCGCGACGAAATACGCCTTCTTTCCCATCTTCGGATAATTGTAAATGCGCTTCCGGATATCCATGAAGTCCATGGCCATATCCGCGAAGTTCGCGTCCGGATTCTCGTAGAGCACCCACATGATCTTCGCCGCGTCCATCGCCGATCCGCCGCCGAGGGCGATGATCACGTCCGGCTCGAAGGCGGTCATCACCGCCGCGCCGGCCTGGGCATTTTTCAGGGTCGGATCGGGCTGAACGTCCGAGAAGACCGCGTGGACGATGCCCATCTCGTCGAGCTTCTGCTCGATCGGCTTCGTGTTGCCGTTCTTATAAAGGAAGCTGTCGGTGACGATAAAGGCGCGTTTTTTATGCATGATCGTGCCCAGCTCGTCGAGCGCCACCGGCATGCAGCCCTTCTTGAAATACACCTTCTCGGGCGTGCGGAACCAAAGCATGTTCTCTCTCCTCTCTACCATCGTCTTGATATTCAGAAGATCCATCGCGCCGACATTGTGGGATATCGAATTCCCGCCCCAGGAGCCGCAGCCCAGCGTGAGCGAGGGCAGGAGCTTGAAATTGTAAAGATCGCCGATGCCGCCGTGGGACGACGGGGTGTTCACGATGATGCGGCAGGTCTTCATGCGCTCCGCGTGCGCGGCCATCTTCTCCTTTTCATTGGGATTAATGAAGAGGGACGAGCTGTGTCCGAAGCCGCCGTCACGGACGAGCCGGTCGGCCTTGTCCAGCGCCTCCTCGAAGGTCTTCGCCTTATACATCGCAAGCACGGGCGAGAGCTTCTCGTGGGCAAAAGCCTCGGAGATATCGACGCTCTCGACCTCGCCGATGAGGATCTTGGTCGTCTCCGGAACCTCGACGCCGGAAAGCTGCGCGATCCGGTACGCGCTCTGGCCGACGATCTTCGCGTTCAGCGCGCCGTTGATGAGGATCGTGTCGCGGACCTTCTGGATCTCATCCGCCTTCAGGAAATAGCAGCCGCGTCTTGCGAATTCCGCCTTCACGTCGTCGTAAATGTCTTCGAGGACGGTAACGGACTGCTCGGAGGCGCAGATCATGCCGTTGTCAAAGGTCTTGGAGTGAATGATGGAGTTGACGGCGAGCAGGATGTCCGCCGAGCTGTCGATGATGGCCGGAACGTTGCCGGCGCCGACGCCGAGGGCCGGCTTGCCGGAGGAATAAGCCGCGTGAACCATGCCCGGGCCGCCGGTCGCAAGGATGCAGTCCGCATCGCGCATCACCGTGTTGGTCATATCCAGCGAGGGCACGTCGATCCAGCCGATGATCCCCTCGGGAGCGCCCGCCGCGACCGCCGCGTCCAGGACGACCTTCGAAGCCGCGATGGTGCACTTTTTCGCGCGGGGATGCGGGGAGATAATGATCGCGTTCCTCGTTTTCAGGCTCAGCAGTGTTTTAAAGATCGCGGTGGAAGTTGGGTTCGTGGTCGGGATGACCGCGGCGATGAGCCCGAGGGGCTCCGCAATTTTCTTCACGCCGTAAACCGGATCCTCCTCCAGAACGCCGCAAGTCTTCGTGTGCTCGTAGGTATGGAAAATATATTCAGCCGCATAGTGGTTCTTGATGACCTTATCCTCAACGATGCCCATGCCGGTCTCCTCGACCGCCATCTTCGCCAGCGGCACGCGGGCCTTGTTCGCCGCCGTCGCCGCCGCCTTGAAAATCCTGTCGACCTGCTCCTGAGAATACGTCGCGAATACCTCCTGTGCCCTGCGCATCTGGTCCATCCGGGCCTTCAAAGCCTCGACACTGTCGACGATCGCCGGAGCGTTCACTTCGCTTGCTGCCATACTGATCCTCCTTCTCTTCCTAAAAAAACGCGGCAAATGAAAACCGCGTAAGACGCATGCTGATACTTCTAACTAAGAATATACCATACAAATGTTTCTTTGACGATCTTTTTTTTATACACATTCGCTAAACTTTTATCTTCAGATATAATTTTGTTTCTGGCCACACTTTGAACAGCGACGTCGTTCCCCCTTGCCGGACACACGACGCGAAGCTTCCTTGGGCCGGCGATAAGCCCAAACTCCCCTTTTGAAGCTTCTGGGCTTATTTTCCGAAGCTTCCTTGGGCCGGCGATAAGCCCAAACTCCCCTTTTGAAGAATCTGGGCTTATTTTTTGAGCCTTGCGGCCGACTTTCGGAAAGCTCCCCCCTGCCCCGGTCGGCCGCAGGTGCCTGTTTTTAGCCCCTGCGACCGATGCATCGTCGGGGAGAAGAGAATTAGGGATAAAACTCCCTCTTTACATTTCCCGAAAGATGGTGGAAAATAGGGATACTCAAAAACGATCACCCGGCATTTGCCAACATATATAGAAAGGAACATTTGTATGGAAAAAGAAAAAAAGAGCAGGCGCGAGCTCCAAAGAGAAGAGCGCGACCGGCTCCTTCAGGAGGAAGCAAGGGAGCGAAGCCAGGCGAAAAAGGACCGGAAACGGGCGACCTACGAGGAGGAGCGCGCGAGGATCCTTGAGGAGCGCGATCGCGCGGCCCGCGTAAAGGCCCGGCGGGCGCGCCGGCGGAAGGTCATCATCGTCCGGACAACCCTTTTGACCGCCTTCCTCTTCCTCCTCGGCGCCGGCATCTACTACGCCTCCAACGCGCTGGCGAAGGACGGCGCCCGCGCCAAGGCCAAAGCCGAAAAGGAAGCCGAGATCAACGCGGAGGAGCAGCGTCTCGCCGACCGCCGGGCCGCGATCGCCAGAGCGGACGCGCTGGCGGAGACCTACGACTACGACGCAGCCATTGATCTTTTGAAGAGCCAGGACGACTACGAGAACGATGCCGACCTCCTCGACGGTATCGCCCGGTACATGGCCGCCAAGACCAGCCTCGTGGCGAAGGACGTCACCACCGTCCCGCATATCTTCTTCCACTCCCTCCTCGTCGACCCCGAGCGGACATTTGACGAAAAATGGGACGCGGACACGCGGGCCGGCATGAACGCCTGGATGACCACCGTCGAGGAATTTGACAAGATCATCCAGCAGATGTACGACAACGGCTATGTTCTGGTTCGGATGCGCGATCTCGTGACCGTAGAAACGGACGAGGAGACCGGCAAAAAGACCTATGCGAAAAACAAGAGCCTGATGCTCCCCGCCGACAAGAAGCCTTACGTCCTCTCCATCGACGACTGGAGCTACTACCATTCCTACGACGGCAAGGGGCTCGCCGACAAGGCGGTTCTCGACGAGAACGGGGAGGTGAAGTGCCAGTACACGGACGCGCAGGGAAATGTAAGCATCGGCGACTACGATGTGCTCCCGCGCCTCAACACCTTCCTGAAAGCCCACCCGGACGCGGCCTACAGGGGCGCGCGGGGCATGATCGCGATGACCGGCTACAACGGGGTCTTCGGCTACCGCACGGACGTCGCCTACAAGACCCGCGAACGGCTCGACGCGGACCAGGCCGCCTACCTCGCCGCCCACCCGGAATTCGACTATGACGCGGAGGTCCGCGAGGCGAAGAAGATCGCCGATGCCGTAAAAGCCGGCGGCTGGGAATTCGCCTGCCACACCTGGGGCCATCTGTCGGTGACCGGCAAGTCCGTGGAGACGCTTTCCGCCGACCAGGACAAATGGCAGAATACCGTCGCGAACATCACCGGGCCGACGGACACCATCATCTTCGCCCACGGCAACGACATCGGGAGCTGGCGCGACTACGACGCCGAGACCAACCCTGTCTACGCCTACTATAAGGGCATGGGCTATGATTTCTATGCAAATGTCGACGCCTCGGCGCCCTACTGGCTGCAGATCCGCGGCGATTACCTCCGCCAGGGCCGCATCGACTGCGACGGCCTGCAAATGTGGCGGGCGATCTCCGGCGCGGCCAAGATCAACGTCTTCGAGGATCTCTTCGATGTGGAATCGGTCTTCGACAAGCGCCGGCCCACCCCTGTGAGCGCAAGCGGAAAACGGTAATCCATCATGACTGTTTGAAAAGCTGAGCGCGGCTCTTTGAAACACGTCGAAAAACCCCCAGCCCTGCGGCCGGGGGTTTTATGATCTCTCTTATCTTGAACAAATAAACTTCATGATCGCGCCGTCACAAACGGGCAGGAAAGAAGCCTCGCCTGGCTTCGCTCCCGCCTGGCTCACGGCTTCTTTGACCCTTCAGCCTTTTTTCAGAGCCTTCTTAAGCCCCTTCTTCGCCCTGCGCTTCAGCCGCCCGAGCCGGCTCCGTACTTTTATGCGCACGCGCCTAAGCGGGTAGAAGAAATAATTGAGCCTCGCGTAAGCTTTGTAGAACGGGTCGTCCACGCTGATCTTCCTCCCGTTACGGACGAAGGCCTTCAGCACGCCGATAACCTGTTCCTCCCGGATATTGTATTCCTTGTTCAGACAGTTGTCGCCGAGGAAGGTATAGCCGGTATCCGTGACGTCGACGATCCTGTGGAGCACATAGTCATGCGGCGGCCGGATGTACAGCCCCACATCGTATTTCCTGCACCGCTTCGTCTTCTTCCCGATCACGATGAGGTCCCGGTGCTGACGAAGCATCGGAAGCATACTGATCCCGACATTTGTATATGTAAGGTCGCCGTATTTGTCAAGATACTCTTCAAAACGAATCTTCTCCTTGCCCATACCCTCTCCTTGCGCAGCAAAGCCTTCTCCGTTCCTTTTTCGGCGAAAGCCTGCCGCGATCCGCCCGGACCCGGTTTTACGCAAAACGGCAATGCCTGTGCTGCCGGCCGCTGCTTACCACGGCGAGCCGGATACCTGTCCGGACGGCATCTCATCCCAGGACATTCTCGTCCTGCAGCCTCTTCAGCACGCTGTCCAGATTGTCGCTCAGAACGTTCTCGTCCG
>CACZBB010000066.1 GCA_902779245.1 uncultured Lachnospiraceae bacterium
GGCGGATTTTATTACCAAGCCCTTCGATATCGCCGAGGTGGTTCTCGTCCGCGTCGGCCGGATCATCGAGCTCAGCCAGGGACGCCAGCTCATCTCTGCCGCCGAGCGCGATCCCCTGACAAGCCTCTATAACCGGGATTTCTTCTATGAATATGCCACGCGTCTTTATCAGCACCATACGGAGATGCATCTTGACGCCGTGGTCATGAATATTGAGCAGTTCCATTCCGTCAACGCCTTCCACGGGCGGGCCTTCGGGGACGAGGTCTTAAGGATGATCGGGCGGGAGATCCGCGCCTTCCTTGCGGGCAAGGAGGGCATCGCCGGGCGCTACGCGGGGGATACCTTTGACATCTACTGTCTGCCGCAGCCCGATTACCGCGCCCTGCTCAATCGTTTTCAGGCGGCCGTGAACCGGATTTCGCCAAATGTCAACATCCGTCTGCGTATGGGTGTCCGTCCTTATGAGGCGGGCGTCGAGCCGAACCTGCTTTTTGACTGCGCGAAGGCGGCCTGCAACCGGGCGCGCGGCAATTTCCAGAACTCCCTGGTCTTTTATGATGAGAAAATGCATCAGCGTGAGCTTCTGAACCTGAGGCTCATCAATGACCTCCGCCGGGCCGCCAAGGAACGGCAGCTGGTTGTGTTCTATCAGCCGCTGTACAGCATCAACGCCGATCCGCCGCAGCTGGCCGGCGCGGAGGCGCTCGTCCGCTGGATGCACCCGGAGCTTGGCATGGTCTCCCCGGGAGCCTTTATCCCGCTGCTGGAGGGCAACGGCCTGATCCGCTTCGTGGATTCCTTTGTCTGGGCGGAGGCCGCAAAGCAGGTGGCGGCGTGGAAGAAGCAGTACGGAATCTCCCTGCCGGTTTCCGTCAACCTGTCAAGAGCCGAGCTTTTGGATCCCTCCCTCATCGACCGGCTGATCAATCTGATCCGGGAGAACGGCCTGGATTTCCAGGATTATAAGCTGGAGGTCACGGAGTCGGCATTTGCGGAGAACACGGAAGAGATGCTCGATGTCGTCCGGCATCTGCAGGATCTTGGGTTCGTGATCGAGATGGACGATTTCGGTACCGGATACTCGACGCTCAACATGCTCTCGGACATGCCCTTCGACGTGCTGAAGCTGGATATGAAGTTTATCCGCAACATCGAGCACAACGAGAAGGATCAGCGGCTTGTCAACCTTGTCTTTGATATCGCCAAGACCTTTGGCGCGGCGGTGGTCGTCGAGGGCGTGGAGACCGACGGGCAGCTGGAATTCCTGAAGCAGCAGAAATACGGTCTCGTTCAGGGCTTTTATTTCTCCCGCCCGCTTCCGCCCGAAGATTTCAGGGCGCTGATC
Organism: uncultured Lachnospiraceae bacterium; assembly: GCA_902779245.1. Taxonomy (GTDB): domain Bacteria; phylum Bacillota; class Clostridia; order Lachnospirales; family Lachnospiraceae; genus Chordicoccus. The sequence continues at coordinate 1,349 of CACZBB010000066.1, forward strand.
GAGAAGGAGATCTCCATCGACCGTTCCGGGGCGGGCACGGAAGCTTAAGATCCGCCCGGCCCGCAGCCGGACAGCGAGTGTTTGGCACGGGAGTGACTTGTAACCGATTTTCCATGTACATTTGACACCGGCATCCGGGACGGGATGGCCGGGCAGGCGTTTCATAAGAAAGGAAGGGGCATATGACGTTAAAGGATCTTTATCAGAACATCGGCGGCGATTATGATCAGGCAATGCGGATTCTCAGAATAGAAAAGCTTTTAAATAAACACATCCTGAAGTTTTCGGCAAATACGGTCGTTGCGGATCTTCTGGCCGCCGGGGCCGCGATGGACGCGCAGAAGATCTTTGAATCCGCGCACGCCCTGAAGGGCGTTTCAGGGAATCTCGGCCTTACGAAGCTTTACGAGCTTTCCTCCGAGCTTTCCGATGAATTCCGCCCCGGCACGGCAAGAGCCCTCCCGGACGACGCGGTGGCTTCAAAGCTGGCGGAGATCCGTGAGCTTTACCAGAATACGGCGGACGCGATTCGCAGATACGAGGCGGAAAAGTGATACAGGATGAATAGTTCTCAGGGTGCCTGGGGGAGCCGCTCCCGAAAGACACCCGGCGGGCAGAAGGGACAAATCCATGGAAATCGAGCAGCATTCGAAGCCGAAGAGAGCTCCCTATCTTTCCGCGGCAGGCGCGTGGGCTTTGGCCTTCGGCTGCGCGGTGGGCTGGGGTTCCTTTGTTATGCCCGGCGGGACCTTTCTTCCGATTGCCGGGCCTGTCGGTACGGCGGTCGGCCTTGGGCTTGGCGCCCTGATCATGCTGATCATTGCCGCCAATTACCATTTTCTGATGAACCGTTATCCGGAGGCGGGCGGCACCTACGCGTATACGAAGCATATCTTCGGCTATGACCGCGGGTTCCTAAGCGCCTGGTTTCTCATCATTACTTATGTCACGATCATCTGGGCCAACGCGACCGCCCTGCCGCTGATCGCGCGGACACTTCTGGGCAGCACGTTTCAGTTCGGCTTTCATTACTCGATCGCGGGCTTTGACATTTACTTCGGAGAAATCCTGCTGGCGATCTTTGCACTGGTTCTGGGAGCGATCCTGTGCCTTCGCCGGAAGGTCGCCGAGCGGACGCAGATCGTCATGGCGATCCTCCTTTTCGCGGGCGTCGTCATTTGCTTTGCCGCCGCGATGGGAACCACTTCGGTCGCGCAGCCGTTTACGCCGCCATTTTCCGAGGCGAGCGGCGGGCTGGAGGGAACGTTCACGATTTTCGCCCTCGCGCCCTGGGCGTACGTCGGCTTCGAGTCCATCACCCACTCGGCCGCCGAGGCGAAATATCCCTTAAAACGCAGCTTCCGGGTCATGGCTGTGGCCCTGGTCTGCTCCGGGATCGCCTACGCGCTTTTGGCGCTTCTCGCGGTTACCGCGCTGCCGGAGGGCTGCGCGTCCTGGACGGAGTATATCGCAAAGCTTGGGAGCTTTGAGGGACCAGCCTCGCAGCCGACCTTTTTCGCGGCGTACACCGCGCTGGGAACCCTCGGATCGGTGATTCTGGGCATCGCCGCCCTCTGCGCGATCTTTACCGGCCTGATCGGCAATTACGTTGCCTTAAGCCGCTTGTTCTCCGCGCTCGCGGAGGACGGCATGTTTTATGGCTGGATCGGCAAGACGGATAAAAACCAGGTGCCGCGCAACGCGATTCTGCTGATTCTCGGCGTGTCGGTCATCATGCCTTTCTTCGGGCGGACGGCCATCAGCTGGATCGTTGATGTCACGACCGTCGGCGCGACCATCGCCTATGCCTTCGCCGCCGCGGCGGCCCTGAAGGCCGCCCGGCAGGAGAAGAACAAGCTGCATACGGCGGCCGGCATCGCGGGCTTTATCGTCTCCATGCTGTTTGCGGTTGCGTTCCTGATCCCGAACCTTCTTTCCGTTAAGACCCTGGCGACGGAATCCTACCTGATCCTGGCGATCTGGGGAATCCTGGGCTTTATCATGTTCCGGCTGCTGCTTCGCAAGGACAAGGAGAAGCGTCTCGGGCGCTCCACCCTCTCCTGGATCGTGCTGCTTGGCCTCGTCATCTTCACGTCGAGTGTCTGGATGCGGCAGGCGACGGAGCGGTCCATCGAGAGAGCGGTCGCCCCGATCCAGAATTACTATGTCGAGCGGCTGGAGGAGGCGGGCGTGGACGTGGTTTCCACCGCGACGAAGCCGATGTATGAATATGTGTGGGAGCAGCTTCAGTCCATTGAAACAACGATGACGGTCACGACCGCCATCCAGATCGGCTTTATCGTGCTGGCGCTGCTCGTCATGTTCGACATTTATAACCATACGCAGCGGCGGGAGCGGCAGACGGAGATCGAAAAGGCGCTCGCGGAGGACGCGAGCCGGGCGAAGACCAGCTTCCTCTCAAACATGAGCCACGAGATCCGGACACCGCTGAATGCCATCATCGGACTGGACAGCATGGCGCTGCGGTCGGAAAATCTGGAGCCCAGGACCCGGGAGCAGCTGGAGAAGATCGGCGCCAGCGCGAAACACCTGCTCGGGCTGATCAACGACATCCTGGATATGAGCCGCATTGAATCCGGCAGGATGGTGCTGAAAAACGAGGAGTTCCATCTGGGAGATATGATCGGCCAGGTCAACATCATGGTGCAGAGCCAGTGCCTGGAAAAGGGACTTCAATATACGTGTAAGATCGATGAAAATGTCGGGAACGTTTATTTCGGGGACGATATGAAGCTTAAGCAGGTGCTCATCAACATCCTCGGCAACTCCGTAAAATTCACGGAACCGCCGGGAGAGGTCTCCCTGCATGTCAGCCGGATTCCATCGTCGGCATCCGAAGATGTTTTGAGATTCCAAATGCGCGATACGGGCATCGGCATGGATAAAAAGTACATCTCGAAGATTTTTGAAGCCTTCTCACAGGAGGACATGACCAGCACCAACCGTTACGGCGGAAGCGGGCTGGGAATGGCCATCACGAAGAATTTCGTGGAGATGATGCAGGGGAAGATCGAGGTGAAGAGCCAAAAGGGTGTCGGCTCGGTGTTTATCGTGACGGTGCCGCTGAAAAGGGCCCTGCGCCCGAAAACGGAAAAAGAGCGGAGTGTCCTTGGAGGAAACGCCAAAGCGGCGCCTCTGGGTACGGCCGGAGCCGATGCTTTGGCCGGGGGCAGGCCGGCAGCCGCGATCGGCACGCTTTCGGGAGAACAGGCCGAGCCGGGCGGAGCGGCCGAAACCGCTAATACGGATGCCGCGAAGCTGGCCGGGAAGCGGTTACTCCTTGCGGAGGATGTGGCGCTGAACGCGGAGATCCTGACAGATCTTCTGGAGCTGGAGGACATCCGCTCGGAGACCGCGGAGAACGGTCAGATCGCGCTGGAAATGTTTTCCGAAAAGCCGGCCGGCTACTATGACGCGATCCTTATGGATATGCGCATGCCGGTCATGGACGGCCTTGCCGCGACGCGGGCCATACGGGCCCTGAACCGTGAAGACGCGAAAACGATCCCGATCATCGCCATGACGGCCAATGTCTTCGAGGAGGATATCGAGCAGTGCCTTGCTGCCGGCATGAATGCGCATCTGGGAAAGCCCATCGAACCGGAGACTTTGTTTACGGTGCTGAACCGCAGCCTGTCCGCGTACCGGGCATTTTGACAGGAAATGAAAAAACGAGCAGGAAGGACGGGGGTCTTTCCTGCTCGTATGCTTGAGGGGTTCCGGGCGAATCCCGGTTTTATGGAATCAGAGACTCCGGGTATGGGGCAGAGTCTCTGAAATTGTCTGACTTTGAATCCCCGATTCCCGTGGCTCCCGTCACGGGATCTTATACTTGATCATGGCCTGCTAATCAGGCGACGGCATTCTTCATGGCGAAGCTTCTGAGCATCGCTTCGAAGTCCGGATCGCTTCCGTGGAGGCGGACCGTCAGGACCTGGCGAAGGTCGAGCGAGAATACGCCGAGAAGAGATTTCGCATTCACAATGTAGCGTCCATAGAAGATTTCGATGTCGAATTTGCAGGCGCTTGCGGCTTTCACAAATGTCTGAACATCGTTCTGTGTAAGCCTTATGTTGAAATCCTTCATAATAACACCCCCATTTCTTCGTGGATCGAAGTAGGATCCTTACGCTTTCGTGAAAGGAAAGCGTGGTGGACAGGTTGCCGCCGGGGCGGGAGCGTATCCCGACGCATCCTCGGCAATCGAAGCTTTTCCGTGGATTCTGCATTTGCAGAATAAGCTTATACGGTTAAGCTATACGGAAATGTGCTTTATCACTTCGGATGCGTGCATTTTATGCTCTGAAACGGCAAATGTCAAGCGAGTTTGACCGGATTTTTCAGAATCGTGATTATGCGGTAATTTCCGTGGAATTTGCGCTCTTTTCGTAGCGTATTGTAATTTTCGGCCGGAGGATGTACAATAGGGTCTGTGCATTTTTCGCAGAGAAAAAAGGTTGATTTTGGAACCGGGGAGGCAGGAATGTCTGAGAGAGAAAAGAAGCTGGAAGCGGCGAAAGAACGTCTTAAGGCGTTCGGACAGGAACATTTGCTGAAATATTACGGGGAGCTTCCGGAAACGGAGCAGGATGCGCTCCTTTCACAGATCCTGGCGACGGACTTTTCCGTGCTGTCGCCCGGGCAGCTTGCGGCGGAAAAGAAGGCCCGCGGCCGGATCGAACCGCTTTCCTGCCTGGAGCTGCCTGCGATCGAGGCGCGCCGGGAGGCCTATGAGGCCGCGGGGCTTAAGGCTCTGCGCGGCGGACTTTGCGCGGCCGTGCTGCTTGCCGGCGGGATGGGCACGCGCCTCGGCCTGAGCGGCCCGAAGGGAGCCTGCGATATCGGCATCACGCGCCCGGTCTATATTTTCCAGCGGCTTCTTGAAAACCTTGCGGAGACCGCCCGCAGGGCCTTGCGTCCCCTTCGCCTTTTCATCATGACCTCGGAGAAAAATGACGCCGAGACACGCGCTTTTTTACGCGAGCACGAATTCTTCGGCTATCCGGAGGAGTACGTCTCCTTCTTCGTCCAGGATATGGCGCCCTGCACCGATTTCGGCGGGAAGGTGCTTCTTGAGGAAAAAGGAAGGATCGCCGCCTCCCCGAACGGCAACGGCGGCTGGTTCGTTTCGCTCCTTCGCTCGGAGGCCGGGCATCTTCTTGCGGACGAGGGGATCCGCTGGCTCAATGTCTTCGGTGTGGACAATGTGCTTCAGAGAATCCTGGATCCGGTCTTTGTCGGCGCGACGATCCTCGGCGGCTGCGCGGTGGGCTCGAAGGTGGTACGGAAGGTCTCGCCGGAGGAGAAGGTCGGCGTGATGTGCCTTGAGGACGGCAGGCCCTCGGTCATCGAGTATTCGGAGATGACCCCGGAGCTCCTTGCGGAAAGAAATGAAAAAGGCGAGCCGGCGTACAATTTCGGCGTGATCCTGAACTATCTGTTCTCCGTGGAGGAATTGCGGAAACACGCGGACGGAAAGCTGCTGCTGCATTTGGCGAGAAAAAAGATTCCCTGCCTCGACGAAACGGGACGTGCGGTCCGCCCCGGGGAGCCCAATGGCCTGAAGTACGAGCTCTTCATTTTTGACCAGATTCATGAAATGCCGGGATGCCTGCCCTTCGAGGTGGTCCGGGAGCGCGAATTTGCGCCGGTCAAGAATGCGCAGGGAGCGGATTCCGTGGAAAGCGCGAGAAGGCTCTGTGAAAAAAACGGAATTGCCCTGTAAAATGGCGGGCAGGACGGTCCGGCCTTCTGAGCGAAGGAGCTCCTGCGGGATCGCGGCCGGACGGAAATCCTGCCCGCGGCGCTGCAGCGGCTGCCGTACAGAGCATCTGAACGACATCGGAAAGGATTTTATGATTTATGGAAGAAAGAAAGCTTGCGCTGCTCATTGACTCGGACAATGTGTCCGTAAAATATCTGAACGGTATCTTCGATGAGCTGGCGCAGTATGGCATTATTACCTATCGCCGGATCTACGGCGATTTCACCTCTCACCTCAACGCGCGGTGGAGTGACCGGCTTCTGGAAAAATCGATCATCCCGATCCAGCAGTTTTCGAACACGACCGGGAAAAACGCGACAGACTCCGCGCTCATTATTGACGCGATGGACCTTCTGTATACGTCAAATGTCGACGGCTTCTGCATTGTGAGCTCGGACAGTGATTTTACGCGTCTGGCCAGCCGCCTGCGCGAATCCGGAAAGATCGTCATCGGCATGGGCGAAAAAAAGACGCCGGATTCGTTCCGCGCCGCGTGTACGATTTTTACGGAGCTGGAGAACCTCATCGAAGATGAGAAAAGTGCGAGAGCCACGAACCGTGAGGCGATTGAGGCGGACATCATCAACATCATCACGCAAAACGACAACCGCGGCAAGGCGACGGGCTCCGGCGAGATCGGCTCGAAGCTCCAGAACAAGTATCCGGACTTTGATATCCGTTCCTTCGGCTACAGCCAGCTCTCGAAGTTTCTCGAGGACATTCCGGCGCTGGAGCTTCGCAAGGAAAACAACACGATTATGGTCGGCCTGAAGGAGGAGAGCGGCGAGGATCCGATCATCCGCGATATCGTGGAGATCGTGAAATCGCGCGGCGGACATTCGATGTCGCTGGCGACCCTTGGCCATGAGATCCGCCGCCGGCACAGGAGCTTTAACGTTGCGCTGTACGGCTACAGTCAGCTTTACGCGTTTATTGACAGCCTTCCCGGACTTTCGGTTGTCGGAGAGAGGACGGAACGGCGGGTTATGTATACCGGCGAGGAGCTTGCGCTCCGCCCGGAGGCCTCTTTGGCCAATACGGCGCCGCAGGGAATTCCGGCTCCTTCACAGGGGACGGCAAATCCGCTGCAGCGGGCGGCGCTGTCTTTCCCGTCGCAGCGCGGAAACGCTCCGCAGCGTGCCGGCGGACAGAATGCGCAGCCCGGTCCCAGGCAGAATCAGAATCCTCCGGGAGGCCCGGACGGGCAGCGGAGAGGCACGCAGAGCGCCCCGGGTTCCGAGGGATCGTGGCGGCTTACGGGGACTTTTGGAGGTTCGGAGGGGTCGTGGAAGGGTCCGCAGAACACCTTCGGAAATACCGCGGCGGATCCTTTACAGCGGCCGGCGTCTTCCGAGTATCCGGCGGCAATGCCGGAGAGTAAGAATTCTTCGCCGGCAGCCGAAAAAGAGAGCCCCGTGGAAGTCGAGAAGGATCACCTGATCCCGGAGGCAGCGGCTCCGGAGGAACCGAATAGTACAAATGTTGTAAACAGTAGTAATAACACAAATAATACCGGCGGCACGGATAATACCGGCCGGACGGCCGGCTCCGGCGGACAGCGCTCCCGCGGCCGCCGAGGCGGCCGCCGCAACCGGAATCGGCAGAATGCCGCTGAGGCGGCCAATGCTTTGACGGCGAATGTCCGTGAGGAGACAGCCATTGCCGGGGAGCCTGCGGCGATCCCGGCGGCTGCGGAAATTGCGGCTGACGCGGATCATCCTGTCGTTCGTACCGGAAAGACGGACGAGGCGGCTGACGCGGGTCTGGTCGTATCCGCGGGGACGGAGAGGCATCTTAATATAGAAGAAACAGCTTCGGAGATCGAAAAGGCTGCCGGGAAAGCGGCGGCGGAGCCTGTCGTGAAAGAACCGGCCGTGACGGAAGATCCGGTGATAGCGTCCGATCCGGTTGCTGTGGAAGAGACGGCGGCGAGCGAGCCGGCAGTGGCTGAAGAGCCGGCCGTGACGGAAGAACCGGCAGCGGCGACCGAACCGGTTGCTGTGGAAGAGACGGCGGCGAGCGAGCCGGCAGCGGTGACCGAACCGGCAGTGGTTGAAAAACCGGTCGTGATGGAAGAACCGGCAGCGGCGACCGAACCGGTTGCTGTGGAAGAGACGGCGGCGAGTGAGCCGGCAGCGGCTGAAGAGCCGGCTGTGACGGAAGAGCCGGCTGTGACAAAAGAAACGAAAGCGGCGACCGAGCCGGCTGCTGTGGAAGAGTCGATAACGGCTGAAACGCCGGCTGATTCGGAGGAGACGGCTGTGGAAGTGCCGGCCGTAACGGAAGAACCGGTCGCTGAGGAGCCGGTTTTGAACGGTGAAAACGAGAGCGAGAGCGCGGCGGAGGCTGACGCGAAGATGTCCCGCGAGGATGCGCCGACAGAGAGTGAATGGGTCGTGACCTGGCCGGATTTTGAGATCGAAGTTATTGTAGAGGAAGAGATCCCGAAGAAACGTCCGTATACGAGGCGCAAAAAGAACGCAAAGGCCGAGGCTCCTGGATTAGAACCTGCAGAAACATCCCCGGCGGAAATCCCCGTCCCGGAAGCGGAGAATGCTCCCGCAGAAGAAGCATCCCCGGCGGAAATCCCCATCCCGGAAGCGGAGAATGCTCCCGCAGAAGAAGCATCCCCGGCGGAAATCCCCTTCCCGGAAGCGGCGGCCGGAGAAGCGAAGCCGGCGGAAGCTTCCGGCGCGAAGACGGCCGCCGGCGAGAACCAAAAAACGTTCTTATCGCCGGCGAAATACTGAGAAAGCACCCTCGGAGACGGCTGCATCCGAAGAAAAGTCTCAGAAGCGTACGCGCCGTCCGAAAAATACAGAGGAAGCTGCCGCAGGATCCGCGCCATCCGAGGAAAAGCCGAAGAAGCGCACCTACAGACGCCGCAAGAAGAATGAAAACAGTGAAGAATGACCGCCGAATAGGGCAGAGGGAGGCGAATGCCGAACCTCTGCCCCTCATCGCGAGCCGCATACTGCCGAAGGCAGCTGAGTTCCTTACGCGGCTAGTGTGAATCCAAGCGTAACCGGTCACGCCCCGGCCGGTTGCGCCTGCCATAAAGCGGACCGCACGGACGCTTGATTTCCGAAATGCATTTCCTGAGAGGATGTTGAGATGAAAAAGCTGCAGATCATCAGCCTGATTCTGGCATTTTCAATGCTGACGCTTCTGATCGGCATCGGTATTGTCATTTTCACAAAAGATAACACCTTACCGCGGGATATTGGCATGCTCACCGTGATCCTCTCCGTCGTCACGGCGGCCATTTGCCAGATCATCCTGTGGATCGGCAGACACCGGAGGTGAAGGTAACCGGGAGTACATGTTCATACCCGGGCCGGACACAACCGGGGATTTTCTGTATTTCCTTGCTTTACTTTGTGGTTACGGAATGATATGATTGGGAATAATCTGTGTTCGCATCTGCAACAGACGCTCCGCGAAGCGGTGACGGGGGCTTATGGAAAAGCTGGATATGAAAACGAAACAGAGAAGTGCGGAGGGCAGGATCATCGAATATGACCTGCGGGGAGAGATGACGCATGCCGTGTACGTGGCCTGCCTCGTGCGCGACCTCTGCAGGGAGCTGACGCTTCCGGCGGAGGATATCTACGATTATACCCACGCCGCGCTTCTCCACGATATCGGCAAGCTTCGCCTGGTAAATTACCTGTATAGAGGTGAACGGAGAGAGAACCCCATGGTGGTGGAGGAAATGAAGTATGTGCGGATGCATTCGATGCTTTCCCACGACATTTTGACCGGCATGGGCTATCCGGAGAAGATCTGCGAAGCAGTTTTGTACCATCATGAGAATTACGACGGCAGCGGGTATCCGGAAAATCTCTCCGGGGAGGAGATCCCGATCGGCGCGAGGATCATCCGGGTCTGTGACGTCTTCGCGGCCCTGACCTCGGACCGCCCGTATCGGAAGCATTTTTCGCTGGAAGACGCGCTGCAGCTGATGATCGACGAGATCACGAATTTTGACATGAAGATTTTTCTGGCGTTTAACCGCGTCGCGCATCGTGTCGGCACCTCCTATCACAGAGATATGTCCTACGAGGAGCTTTATACGCTGATCTGCGCGTTCCCGAACTGGGAGGAGGTCTTCTGCTTCGGAGGCCACACGCACAGCGTGCCGGAAGAGATCCTTAAAAAGGAAAAATTCGGATAAACCGCCCGGAAACGGGCATTTGATTTGAAGCTGCCGTTTTCGGCAGCGATTCGAGACAACAGGGAGGAGTGTTTATGGCAATGATCAAAAAGCCGGTAAACGGCATGAAGGATATACTTCCGGCGGAAATGGCGGTGCGGAATTACGTGATCGGCCTGATCCGCAAAACCTACGCGGAGTTCGGTTTTTCCTCGATGGAAACGCCGGTCGTCGAGCACATCGAGAACCTCCTTTCCAAGCAGGGCGGCGAGAACGAGAAATTGATCTTCAAGATCCTAAAGCGCGGCGAAAAGCTGGATCTTTCCGCGCCGACCACCGAGGACGCGGTGACAGACAGCGGCCTCCGCTATGATTTGACGCTCCCGCTGGCCCGCTATTATTCGGCCCACGCGGCGGAGCTTCCCGCACCCTTCAAGGCCCTGCAGATCGGTCCGGTCTTCCGCGCCGACCGCCCGCAGCGCGGCCGCTACCGCCAGTTTACGCAGTGTGACATCGACACGCTCGGCGATCCCTCGTACCTGGCGGAAATTGAGCTGATCCTGGCGACGACCACCGCGATCACCCGGCTGGGCTTCAAGAATTACACGATCCGGATCAACGACCGCGCCATCCTGAAAGACATGGCCGGGCGCGCCGGCTTTGCCGCGGAGGATACCGAGAAGGTCTTTATCATCCTCGACAAGATGGACAAGATCGGGCGCGACGGCGTTCGGGACGAGCTTGTTGCAAGCTTCCCGGAGGAAACCGTAGACGCTTATCTGGCGCTTTTCGACGAGTCTCCGGAAGCCCTCATCGGGGATTCCCCGATCGGGAAGATTATCCGTACGGTCGATGCCGTGAAGACCGGAGATTTCAGGATCGTCTTTGACCCAACCCTCGTCCGCGGCATGGGCTACTACACCGGTCCGATCTTCGAGATCGCCATGGACGAGTTCGGCGGCTCGGTCGGGGGCGGCGGCCGTTATGACGGCATGATCGGGCTTCGAGCGCATCGTCCTTTTGCTCATGGAGCGGGGCTTTACGGTTCCGGACGAAGGGGAGAAGGTCGCGCTCCTCGTCCAGAAAAATATGCCCGACGAGCGGCTGGCCGAGGTCTTTGCCCGTGCCAACGCGCTTCGCGCGGAAGGCAAATGCGTGACGATCAGCACGATGAAGAAGAATAAGAAGTTCCAGAAGGACCAGATGACGGCCGAGGGCTATACGGCTTTCGAGGAGTATTTCCGGAAATGACGCGGGATGCTGTCCTTTTGAGCGACAAATCTCAATCATACAAACAGATAAAAAGGAGAAATTCATATGGCACAGGCATTGGGAAATCTGCGCAGGACCTGCCGCTGCGGCGAGGTCACGGAGGCGATGATCGGACAGGAGGTCACCCTGATGGGGTGGGTCGCAAAATGCCGCAACAAAGGCGGGATTGCCTTTGTCGATCTCAGAGATCGTTCGGGGATCATGCAGGTGATCTTTGAGGGCGAGGGGCAGGACGCCGGCTCTCTTCGGAGCGAAGACTGCATCGCCGTCACGGGTACGGTCGCAAAGCGCGGCGGCGCGGTGAACGAGAATCTCCGCACCGGCGCTCTTGAGATCATCGGGAAGGAGCTGGTCGTGCTCTCGGAATCCCTGACGCCGCCCTTCCATGTCCGCGACGACATCGACACCCGCGAGGAGCTTCGTCTCCGCTACCGTTATCTGGATCTTCGCCGATCGAGCCTGACCCGGAAGATCATGCTCCGCAGCCGCCTCGTGCAGCTCGTCCGCGATTTCCTGTCGGGCGAGAGCTTCCTCGACATCGAGACGCCGGATCTCATCGGCTCGACCCCGGAGGGCGCCCGCGACTACCTGGTCCCGAGCCGCGTGCATCCCGGCTGCTTCTACGCGCTGCCCCAGAGCCCGCAGCTCTTCAAGCAGCTCCTCATGTGCTCCGGCTTCGACCGCTATTACCAGATCGCGCGGTGCTTCAGGGATGAAGACCTTCGCGCGGACCGGCAGCCGGAATTCACGCAGATCGACATGGAGCTCTCCTTCGTCGGCCAGGACGACGTGATGGACGTGAACACGCGTCTTCTCGAATATGTCCTCTCGCGTCTGGCTCCGATCTACGACGACCTGGAGTTCCCGAAGGTGCTCTCCGAGGCCGCCGGGAAAGCGGCCGAAAGGATCCGCGCAAACGGCATTCCGAAGATGACCTGGCAGGAGGCGATGGATCGCTACGGCTCCGACAAGCCGGACCTCCGCTTCGGCATGGAGATCGCGGAGGTTTCCGAAACCGTCCGCGGCTTCGCGTTCCCGGTATTTGCCAACGCCCTGGCCGAAGGCGGCTTTGTGCGCGGCCTGAACGTTAAGGGACAGGGCGGCATGCCGAGAAAGAAAATCGACAAATTGGTCGAGACGGCGAAGACCTACGGCGCGAAGGGCCTCCCGTACATCGCCATCGGCGCCGACGGCACCCGCAAATGCTCCTTCGCGAAATTTGTCTCGGAGGAGGAGCTGGACGCGCTGATTGCCGCGATGGGCGGTGAAAACGGCGACCTGCTTCTTTTCGCGGCAGATTCCTTCAAGGTCGTCTGTGCCGCGCTCGGCGCGCTTCGCCTCTCCCTCGGCGAGCAGCTCGGCCTCTACGACAAGAACGAGCTTTGCTTCCTCTGGGTCACCGACTTCCCGCTTCTGGAGTGGTCGGAGGAGGAGCAGCGCTTCACCGCGATGCACCATCCGTTCACGATGCCGAACCTCGAGGACTGGGACAAGATCGACACCGATCCGGGCGCGGTCCGGGCGCTGGCCTACGATATTGTCCTGAACGGCGTCGAGCTCGGCGGCGGCTCGGTCCGAATCCACATCGACACGGTGCAGGAGAAGATGCTGGAGGTCATCGGCTTCTCGAAGGAGCAGGCCGAGGCTCAGTTCGGCTTCCTGCTCACCGCCTTTAAGTACGGTGTTCCGCCGCACGCGGGGCTTGCCTACGGTCTTGACCGCATGGCCATGATCCTCACCGGGTCGGATTCCATCCGCGACGTCATCGCCTTCCCGAAGGTCAAGGACGCCTCCGACCTCATGATCGACGCGCCCTCCGCGGTTGACAAAAAGCAGCTCGACGAGCTTCACATCGCCGTCGTTGAAGAAAAAACAGAAGAATAAAGAGAAGGGCGGCCGCCCGTTTACTCTGAAAGTCCCGCTTGAAAGAGCTGCTCCGAGCCTGCGCAGAGAAAGCTCTGCTGGAGAAAAGCGATGAATACAAAAACAGACTCTGAACTGGTACTGGAATTCTGCATGGAGCTCGGCCGCCGTATGATCGTCAGCGGAGCGAATCTGGAACGCGTACAGCTCGCGCTTGAATACATTTCCGGCGCTTACGGGTTCTCGGACATCAGCCTGTATCTCCTCAGCAATTTTATTTCGATCAGCGCGGTGGATACGGACGGACAGTACATTTCGCGGCAGTGCGCGATCCCCCCGGCCGGGATCCATCTCGACCGGCTGCGGTCGCTAAACAACCTGTCCTTTGAGACTGCGCGCAAAAAGCCCGCGCCGAAGAAGCTCCGGAAAATGCTGCTGGACGCGTCGAAGGTGCCGGAACGGCCGGATCGACAGATCCTTCTGGGACAGATCTGCGCGCTCAGCTGCCTATGCGTGATTTTCGGCGGAAACCTCCCCGAGGTCATCTCCGTGATCCTTGTCGGCGTGGCCATGCACTATATCACGATCCTGGCGGAAAAGCCCGGCTTAAACCACCTCGTGACCAACGTACTGATCATGTGGGTGGCTACGGTCGTGGCCGTCCTGGTCATGCGGACCGGGATCGGCGCCGACGGGCCGGTTATTCTGATCACGGTGTCCATGCTGGCCATTCCCGGCATTCCGCTGGTCAATTCGGTGCGGAATCTCCTCTGCGGCAACGAGATGAACGGGATCCTGCAAGTTGCCAAGGTCTTCATCGAGACCATGGCCCTGGCGATGGGCATTTATATCGCCCTGCTGATGTTCGGCCTGAACAATGAGATGAGCAACGCGGTCGTCGCCGCGCGCTCCAACCCACTTGTGCTGATCCTGGCTTCCTTTTTCGCCTCGGCGTCCTTTGGGGTAGTCTTCCGGATCCCGAACCGGGATCTCTGGTGCGCGGGTCTGGGCGGGGCCCTCACGCGTATTTTTCTGATCCTGCTGCCGCCGATCCTTCCCTCTCGACTGGTTTTCATCACGGTCGCGGCGCTGGCCGCGGGTCTTTTCGCCGAGGGGATGGCGACCCTGCGCCGTTACCCGTCCACCTACTTTATCTACCCCGCGATCATCCCGATGATCCCCGCCGACCTTTTCTATTATGCGGTGGCCGGTGTTTATATCGGCGACGCTTCGATGGTCTCTTCAAATGGCGTAAACTGTCTGCTGACGCTTCTGGGCATGAGCATCGGCTTCGTCCTCAGCTCCATCGTCGCGCATTACATACGAAAAATGCGTCTGTCTGCCCTGACCGGTTTCAGCAAATGAACGGACGCGTCCGGATCGCTCATGCTCGCTGACCGATATAGCATAGAAGGGCAAAGAACGTATCCCCATATGAAAAAGAGTCAGGCGTTTTCCGGATACAGACCGGCAAATGCCTGATTTTTTTTCGGTGAGTCCTTTTTGATTATAGAAATCGTATGACCCCGTCAACACCGGGTTTTCTCTTTGAGAGCCCGAAAACCCGGTTCCGTGATAACCCGAAGAAGAAAATGAAAAAAAAGACTGATTGTGAACTGGTGCTGGAGTTTTGCGTTGAGCTCAGCCGCCTGATGATTGTCAGCGGCGCGAACCTGGAGCGTGTGCAGCTTGCGATAGAGTATATTTGCAATGCCTATGGATATCCGGACTTTAGCCTGTACCTCCTTAATAATTTCATTTCCCTCAGCGTGACGGATTCGGAGGGAGCTTATTGCTCGCGGCAGAGCGTGATCGCCCCGACCGTGATACATCTGGAACGCTTAAAAAGATTAAACGACCTGTCCTTTCAGGCGGCGCGCGAAAAGCCGTCTCCGAAACGGCTTCGAACAATGCTGAACGAAGCCCTGAAAGTAAAGGAGCGGCCCGACTGGCAGATCCTGCTGGGGCGGGTCCTCGCCTTCAGCAGCCTGGGCATGGTCGTCGGGGGAGACGAGCGTGAGATCCTCTCGATCGCGATCGTTGTCTTTGCCATGCACTTTATCATGAAAGCCGCGGCAAAGCCGGGCCTGAACCGGCTTTTGACCAACGCGCTGATCATGTGGCTGACCACCGTGGCGGCGATTTTCGTCATGTATGCGGGACTGTGCGACGACGCTCCCGTCATTCTGATTTCCGTGGCCAAGGTGGTTATTCCGGGCATTCCCCTGGTCAACGCGGTCCGGAATCTTCTCTGCGGCAACGAGATGAACGGAATTCGGCAGGCCGCGAAAGCCTTTATCGAAACCATGGCCCTGGCGATGGGGATTTATCTCGCGTTCTGGATGTTCGGTCTTCAGGAAGGGATGAAACACGCGGTCGTTGTCGCGGGCGTTAATCCTTTCTGGGTGATCCCGCCCTCCTTCCTGGCCTCCGTAGGCTTCGGCATATTCTACCGGATCCCGAACCGGGATCTCTGGATCGCGGGTCTTGGCGGGGCCCTCACGCGGATCCTCCTGATCCTTCTGATTCCGATCACCCCCTCCCGCCTGGTCTATATCACGATTGCGGCGCTGGCCGCGGGACTCTTCGCGGAGGCACTGGCGACGCTGAGACGTTACCCGTCGAACTATTTTATGTATCCCGCCATCGTGCCGCTGATCCCCAGCGACCTGTTTTATTATACACTGGTCGGCATTTATACCCATGACGCGGCGATGATTTCCGCCAATGCCATGGACTGCCTGATGACGCTTCTCGGGATGAGCATCGGCTTTGTGCTCAGCTCGATCCTTGCGCATTACATACGCAAAACGCGCCTGGCAAATCTGAAAAAGGAGATGAGACGATGAATAAGACCGGAACACAGAGAATCGAAACGCCGAGGCTGATCCTTCGGAGATTCAGAATCGAGGATGCCGGGGAAATGTATCGAAACTGGGCGTCCGATCCGGAGGTCACCAGATTCCTGACCTGGCCGGTGCACACGAGCGCGGAGGTGACCGAAAGCCTGCTCAGGGAATGGACAGCCCGATACGCGGACGGCGGTTATTTCAACTGGGCCATGGAATCCAAAGAGACCGGCGAGGTGATCGGCAATATTTCCGTTGTCCGGTTAAATGAAACAACGGAAGCCGCGGACATCGGGTACTGCATGAGCCGGGCCTTCTGGGGCCGGGGACTCATGCCGGAGGCTTTGTCGTCGGTCATCATGAAGCCGGAGGGGATCCTCCGCGGGGCGGGAAAAAACAACCTTGGCATCTGCGACGAGGCCTGGCATGCCATGATCCGCAGAGACCGGGAGCCTGGCCCGGAGCTTCGGATCGAGCTTCAGGATAACGAATGGCCATTTGAATATACGGATCATGAACGAAGGATTGCCAGGGCCATCGTCTTTGACGATGACGGCTTTTTCTATTTTGTCCGCGTAAAGAGAGATGATGCGTTTGAACGGGCGACGCTCATCGAGACCTCGGGGGGCGGTGCAGAGGAAGGCGAGGACCTGCGGACGGCCGTTAAGCGAGAGCTTAAGGAAGAATTGGGCGCGGAGGTGGAGATTATCTGTAAGCTCGGCGTCGTCCGTGACGCTTATAATCTGGTTCACCGGCAGAATCTGAATAACTATTTTCTGTGCAGAGCGGTATCCTTCGGAGCGAACCGGCTGAACCGGGATGAGATCGAGGATTTCCACCTGTCTGCGCTGAAGCTGACTTATGACGAAGCGGTCCGTGAATATGAATTAAGGCGGGAGACGAAGCTCGGGCGGCTGATCGCTAACAGGGAAATGCCGGTGCTGAAAAGAGCAAAGGAGGTGCTGGAAAGCAGAAACGAAGGCGTTTTGCAATGAAATCTATGTGATTAAATAATTTACAAAAAAGGCTTTTGCGTTCCGTGAAAATATGGTAAAATTTAACAAATGTTATAAATAACAAAAGCTGGCATTGGGAAAGTAAAATGGTTGATAAGAGACTGCGAAAACTTAGGCGTCAGGAAATGCTGGAGATGCTGTTCGAGATCGAGCAGGAGAATGAAACCCTGGCGGAGGAAAATGCCCGGATGGCGGAGCAGCTGAAGGAGCAGGAGGAAAAGCTTGCGGGAACCGCCTTTTTGGAGGAGGAAAATGCCCGCCTGAAAAAGCAGCTGGAGAACCGGGAGCTTGCCTTGTCAACCTCCGGGTCGCTGGCGGAGGCCTCCGTGCAGATCAGCGGAATCCTGGAGGCCGCGCAGAAGGCAGCCGATTTCTATCTGGAGAGCGTGCGGGCGCAAGGCCAAAAGCGGGAAGAAGAGTACCTGGAAAAGCTTCGAAAAACAAAATCCATCTGCATGCGCTACGCCGAACGCGTCGAGCAGATCTGCGCAAAGTCGATGAAGCGGGCCAAGGTGGACGCGGACGACGTACCCAAGCTGAAAAAACGGGTGGAGGAGCTCTTCGAGGACGCGGAGAAAACGTGAACGAACGAAGGCCCGTCCCCGCGAATCGCCTCGGACGGAACAAAGACGGCGGAGTTTATTTGTTTCTGGTCACACGGTGACCAGAAACAAAGGCGTTTTGCAATGAAATCGCCCTGCGGGCGATGGCAAAACGCAGGTCAGCGACAAGCTATAATTTTATGGTTCATACACAGGCT
>CACZBB010000067.1 GCA_902779245.1 uncultured Lachnospiraceae bacterium
AAAATTATAGTTTGTCGCTGACCTGCGTTTTGCCATCGCCCGCAGGGCGATTTCATTGCAAAACGCCTTCGTTTCTGGTCACCGTGTGACCAGAAACAATTCGCGGCAGATTTACGTCAGATGCAAGGCGGAGGAGGGAAGCGATGCGGTGGCATCGCTGACTGACGACATAAGTAAGGTAGGAAATCTTGATTTCCGTTACCGGATGTATACAGAGTAATGCGGCAGTTGGCGTGAAGATGTCGGGAATAACATGAAAAAATGATTGAGACGGAACACCAAGCGCTTACGCGCGGCATGCGCGGGCAGGGTCTGAGGATACCGTGACGGAAAGGGGATGTTCGTCGGAGCGTCCCCTTCTTTTAAGTCTGAAAAAACGCAGAGGATATCTACGCTATTATTCACAACGAGCCGGACACTCGCCCTAAAGGACCCGCTGAGCGCCGCTGTCTGGCTACGGGTCGATGAAATAAAACGGCCCAAATATAAACCAGAGAACGACGATACATGTTCGTGTTCCGTCTTTCTGACGAAACCGTTTCGGCATAAAAAAACGATTAGAGGAGGTTAGTAGAATGGCAGTGATCACTGGTATTTCCCCGGAGAGCGTTTTTCATTTTTTTGAAGAGATTTCAAAGGTTCCGAGAGGTTCGGGAAATACGGAAAAAATGACCGAATACCTTGCGAATTTTTCTTTTGAGAGAAATCTCGAGGGCGGCGCGGATGATACGGGAAATGTCGTCATTTATAAGGAAGGTTCGGCCGGCTACGAGGATGCCGAGCCGGTCATTCTTCAGGCACATACGGATATGGTGTGCGCGAAGACGGCTGAGAGCAGCCACGATTTTTCGTCCGATCCCATCGAACTGATCCTTGAGGGCGATACCCTCCGCGCGAACGGAACGACCCTGGGGGCCGACGACGGCATCGGCGTGGCGATGATCCTCGCGATTCTCGATGATCCGAAGCTTGCCCATCCTCCGCTGGAGTGCGTGTTTACGGTCGACGAAGAAATCGGCATGGTCGGCGCGGACAATTTTGACGACTCCGTTCTGGAGGGCCGGCGCCTGATCAACCTGGATTCCGAGAAGGAAGGCGTGATCGCGGTCGGGTGCGCCGGCGGCATCCGCGTGGATTCGGACATCCCCATCGGCCGCGCCGTGATCCGCGGAATGCCGGCGATGGTCGAGATCAGCGGACTTCGCGGCGGTCATTCCGGGGAGGAGATCGACAAGCCGCGCTTAAACGCGCTGAAGCTTATTGCCCGGTATTTCCGGGAGCTGGAGAAAATCGCGGCCTTTTCACTCTGCGACATCGTCGGCGGGGAGAAGGACAACGCCATTCCCGTCGCGGCGAAGAGCCATTTTGTCATCGAAGAAGAGGATCTTCAGAAGGTTCGCGATTTTACGGCGGCTTTCGAAACGAAGCTGCGCGGGGAATATGCCGGCATGGATGACGCGGTGCGCGTGATCCTGGAAAGCGGACATACGCACAAGATCAATGTTATGGATCCGGAAAGTCAGGACCGCGTGATTCATTTTCTGCTTCTGCTTCCGTGCGGCGTCGCCGTCCTGCGGGACGGACGGGCCTTTACCAGCTCGAGCGTCGGTATTGCCCGCACGGGCAACGGCCACTTTGTGGCGACTTCCCTCGTGCGCAGTGCCAGCATCAGCCAGAGAGATGCCCTCGCCGACAAGATCACGGCCCTCACGGAATATATGAAGGGGAACACCGTTCTGAAGGAGGGCTACCTTCCGTGGGCGTTCCGCGAGGAATCCGATCTTCGCAGGAAGATGCAGGACGTCGCGCGGGAGTTTTACGGGAAAGAGCTGGATACGGCCATCTGGCACGGCGGCGTCGAGTGCGGACTGTTTTCCAGCCGCATCAAGGATCTCGATGCCGTATCCATCGGTCCGGATATGACGGGCATCCACACGCCCGATGAAAAGGTTTCCGTATCCTCGGTTGCAAGGACGTACGAATATCTTCTGAAGGTTCTTGCGGCGCTGCACTAAGACGAAGGCGGCTTACGGGGGGTGGGAACCATGGAAATACAGCTTTGGAGTGAGATTCTGCATCCCTATGAGCAGGCGGTTGCGGAGCTTGTCCTCAAGTTCCGCTGCCTTCGTGCAGAGTATAAAAAGCACGGTTTATATTCCCCGATCGAAAGCGTCAGCGGACGTGTAAAGTCCATCAGCAGCATTTTGGAAAAAATGCAGCGCAAAGGCGTTCCCATGGATCAGATGGAAGAGAAGATCGAGGACATCGCGGGTCTTCGCATTATCTGCCAGTTTGTCGAAGACATAGAGAAAGTCGCGAGGGACATTGAGGCGCGTGAGGATCTGCAGATCTTAGTCCGCAAGGATTATCTTGGAAAACAGAAAAAAAGCGGCTACCGCAGCTATCACATCATCGCGCTGTATAAAGTACAGACCATAGACGGTTCGAAAAATGTCAAGGTGGAGATCCAGATCCGCACCATGGGCATGAACTTCTGGGCGACCACGGAGCATCATTTGCAGTATAAATATAAAGGGGAGATTCCGGAGCATATTTCCGTAAAGCTTCAGGAAGCCTCGGACGCGCTGATGTCGCTCGACCGGGAAATGTCGGAGGTGCGCTCGGAGATCATCGATGCCATGAACGACTACAGGACCCAGACGCGGATCGTGAAGGAAATTCTCGGCAGCATTGAAAACCTGTACCGGGTCGCCAGCGAGCGCGAGGTCAAGAAGATTCAGGACGAGTTTTATGAGGTCTTCCGCCAGGATAACCTGGAGGAGCTGAAGCGTTTTCAAAAGCAGCTCGACATCATTGCCGAGGGCTACCGGGCGCAGTCCCTCGAGCATCCGATTCTGGAGCCTCAGGGTTCGCGGCCGTGAGCTCCCGAAAACAGGCAATTCTTTGCAGGTATGGGAAGGAGCCCGAATGCAGCTTCCTGAATCATATAACCGAATGATGGAAAAACTCCTCGAAGACTATCCCGCCTACCGGGATAGTCTTTCGCGCCCCTCGGAGCGAGGACTTCGCCTGAATACGCTGAAGATCAAAACCTCAAAGGAGCGGGAGCGTGTTCTTTCCGTCCTCTTCGGCGGCGCCGCTCCGGAAAGGATTCCCTGGAGCCCGGACGGTTACTATGTTCCCGCCGACGCCGCTATTTCGGAGCATCCGTACTATCAGGCGGGGCTCTATTATCTTCAGGAGCCCTCGGCGCAGGCGCCGGCCGCGGAGCTTCCGGTTCGGCCCGGCGACCGCGTTTTGGATCTCTGCGCCGCGCCGGGCGGGAAGAGCACGCAGCTTTTAGCAAAGCTTGAAGGCGAGGGTGTCCTTGTGGCCAACGATCCCTCCGCGGGCAGGGCGGCGGCCCTTAGGAAAAACCTGGAGCTTTTCGGCGCGAAAAATGCTTTTGTAACGGTCGAAGAACCGGAACGCCTGGCGGCATCCTTTGCCGGATACTTTGACGCGATTCTGGTGGACGCGCCGTGCTCGGGAAGCGGTATGTTCCGAAGAGACCCGATGATGGCCGCATTCTACGAGTCAAACGGTCCAAAGACCTATGTGCCGGAACAGGCGAGGATCCTTGAAGCGGCGGTTTCCATGCTGCGTCCCGGCGGATCTTTGCTGTATTCGACCTGCACCTTCGCGCCGGAAGAGGACGAGGAACAGGTGCTTGCCCTCCTTCGGCGGCACCCGGAGCTTTCGCCAAAGCCGCTCACGTCAACGGCCGGCTTCGGCGCCGGCCCGGAGCTTTTGCCGAAGGACTCCCGGCTGCCGGAGCCCGCCTTCTGCGCGCGGCTTTACCCGCACCGGGTCCGCGGCGACGGGCAGTTCCTCGCCCTGCTGCAGAAAAACGGCGAGCCCGGAGAGCCAAAGGCCGTCCGTTCCGGGAAGACGCGGCTTCACGAGGCCGGGAATTGCATTTATCTTCTCCCGGAGCGGTCCGGTCCGCTCCCCCCTCTCCGTTACCTTATGACGGGGCTTTGCCTTGCCCATAATAAAAAGGGCCGGCTGCAGCCGACGCAGGCGCTTTCGATGGCGCTCCGGGGCGGAGAATGGCCAAAAACGCTGGAGCTTCCGGCGGAGGATGAGCGTATTGTCCGATATCTCAAAGGGGAGTCGGTGTTCCTGAAGCCCGGGGACGTGATTCTTGAGGGAAATGCCCCCGGCTGGCTTCCGGACGGGATCGACCGGCGAAGCCTTCTTGTTACCGTGGACGGGTATCCGCTGGGCTTCGCCAAAGACCAGAACGGCCTCCTGAAAAATCTGCGCGATCCCGGCTGGAGGATTGCGCGGTAATGATCGTTTACACCATAAAAAGCAAAAACTTTGGTGCATACCGTCCGGATGTGTGCTACAATAGGAGACCAAAGGAGGGCGAAGCGTTTGATGAAAAAAGCATATAAAGGAGAAATCGGATATTTCCGGCACGAGCGGATGCGCCGCTCGCTCCTCAGCTTCCTGCTGCTTCTGGTTCCCGTCATCATTCTCGTCAGCAGCTTCCTGTATTTCGGAAATCAGAAAAACCTCATGACGGTGATCGGGCTCGTGGCGTTCATTCCGTTTGCGATGCAGCTGACGACAACGGTCGCGGTCTTTCTCCACAAGTCCCTGCCGGACGAGGAAGCGGCGGCGATCAAAGAGCATGTCGGGAGCCTTTTGATGGCCTATGAGCTTTTCGTGACCAATGAGAAAGGCAGCACGATGGCGGATGCCTTCGCGATCTGCGGAAGCAGCGTCGCCGGGCTGGTCACGGAGAAGAAGGGTTCTCCCGACATCACGAAAACCCATATCGAAAAGACGCTCCGGGCGAACGGCTACAAGGTGACGGTGCAGTTCTTCACTGAGCTGAAACCGTTTCTGAAGCGCATGGATGACATGAATGCCCGCGCGGAGAGCCTTCGGGAGAGCGCCGGAACCTTCAAGCCGGACGAACGCTATCCGGACTATACCCGCGAGGAGATGATCTGGCATCTTCTCCTTCGCCTTTCGCTCTGATGGAGGCGCGGATCGTTGGCCGCCCCGAAGCCGGCCAGAAGCTTTTCCGCTATCTTCAAAAGATGCTGCCCGAAGCGCCGGACAGCTTTCTTCACAAAATGCTGCGGAAAAAAAACATTGAGCTTTCCGGTCACGGCAAATGCACGGGCGCGGAGATCCTCGCGGAAGGGGATACGGTCCGTTTCTTCCTTTCCGGGGAGACTTTCCGGAAATTCGGCGGAACCGCTCCTGGCGGCAAGCCGAGTCCGGAAGGAACGGGTTTCGAAGCAAAGGCGCCGATTCCGGCGGCCGAAAGGCTTGCGCGCGCGCACACAGACGTGATCTACGAGGATGAGGATTTCCTCTTTGTCTCGAAGCCCGCCGGTCTTCTGGTGCAGGGCGACCGGAGCGGAGCGAAAAGCCTTGCCGACCTGCTTGAGGCGTGTTCTCCGCCGGATTCGCTCACGAAATGGTCTCCCATGCACCGTCTGGACCGGAACACGTCGGGGCTGGTCCTGTGCGGAAAGACCGTGGGCGGACAGCAGTTTCTCGCAAAAGCCCTTCGGGAGAGAACCGTCAAAAAAGAATACCTGGCTCTCATCCGCGGGCATCTGCCCCGGGAGGGGAGCTTTAAAGCCTTCCACGCGAAGGATCCCCGGACGAACAGGGTGCGGATCCTTGAGGAACAACGCCCCGGCTCGGAGCCCATCGAAACCATCTTCCATGAAATCGCCCGCCAGGGCGGGCATTCTCTGATACGGGCGGAGCTCGTTACCGGGCGCTCCCACCAGATCCGCGCGCATCTGGCGCATCTGGGCTGCCCAATCGTCGGCGACCTGAAATACGGCGGGATGGATCCCGAATTTCCCGAGGCGCGGACCCAGCTTCTCCACGCGGAGCGCGTCACCTTTGCGGAAAATGCAGAAAAGCTTGCGGGAGAGTTTTTTGCCGCCCCCGTCCCAGCGTCTATGAAAGGAGTGTTACGTCAGAATGGCTTCCATGAATGAGACAACGGAAAAAGAAGAGCTTGCTAATGAAAAGGCGAGAAAAAACCAAAAGCCGAAGGAAAAGGTGGATATCAAGCGGGAGGTTCTTTCCTATGTGATCCTGCTGGCCGTCGTTGCGGGCGTGGTTCTTATCATCAATACCTTCTTTTTGATTAACGCCAAGATCCCGTCCGGGTCGATGGAGAACACCATCATGGAAAACGATCAGATCTTCGGCAACCGCCTGGCCTATAAGCTCGGCGGCGATCCGCAGCGCATGGATATTATCATCTTTAAATATCCGGACGATGAGAGCAAGCTGTTTATCAAGCGCATCATCGGGCTGCCGGGCGAGACCGTGGAGGTCGTTGACGGCCGCGTGTATATCAACGGCTCCAATACCTCCATCGACGACAGCTTCTGCAAGGAAACCCCGCTGGGCGATTTCGGCCCTTATACGGTGCCGGCGGACAGTTATTTTGTCATGGGCGACAACCGAAACCACAGCAACGACTCGCGCCTGTGGACCAACAAATTCGTCCGGCGCGACCAGATCGTCGGGAAAGCCTTCCTCCGTTACTGGCCGCTGAACAAGATCGGGCTTCTGTAATGTCGACCTGGGGTACCCGGGGCCTGCGCGGGAGCTTTCTGGAGGAGCAGATCAATTATACCATTGAAAGACTCCGGGAAAGCCGTCTGGCGCTGATCCAGAAGATTCCCACGCCCATCACGCCCCTTGCGATCGACAAGGAGAGCCGCCACATCACGCTGGCGTATTTTGACAAGAAAAGCACCGTGGACTATCTCGGCGCGGTTCAGGGCATTCCGGTGTGCTTCGATGCCAAGGAGTGCGCCGAGGACACGTTCCCTCTGGCCAATATCCACGAGCATCAGGTGCGCTTTATGCGTGAGATGGAGGAACAGGACGGCGTCTCGTTCCTTCTTCTCTATTTCAGCCACCGTCAGATTTACTATTACCTGCGCCTCTCGGAGCTGGAAGGGTTTCTGTCCCGCAGGACCGATGGAGGGCGGAAGAGCTTTTGCTTCGATGAACTGACACCGGGGTATTTTCTCAGAGAAAAAAAACAAATGATCCCTTTTCTTGAAGCGCTGCAGATGGATCTTGAGGAGAGGGGATGAGCTTATTGGGAAAGGGGCTGCACCATGCCGTCGATCCGTACGATCCACACGCCGGACGGGTTCCGGGATCTTTACGGGAAGGTCCGTAAGGAAAAAATCCAGCTGATGGGAAGGCTTGAGGATGTTTTCGCCTCCTACGGCTACGAGGATATTGAAACGCCGACTGTCGAGTATTTTGATGTTTTTGCCAGTGATATCGGGACGACGCCGTCCAACGAGCTGTACAAGTTTTTTGACCGGGACGGCAATACGCTTGTCCTCCGCCCGGATTTCACCCCGTCCATCGCCCGCGCCGCCGCCATGCATCTGCCGGAGGAGGCGTTTCCGGTCAGGCTCAGCTACAGCGGGAGCACCTTCGTCAATGCCGCGGAGTATCAGGGACGGCTGAAGGAAAGCACCCAGATGGGCGTCGAGCTCATCGGCGACGGCTCCGCCGACGCGGACGCGGAGATCCTGTCGATGACCGCGGACGCGCTCAAGGCGTCCGGGCTTTCGGAGTTTCAGGTGAGCGTCGGCCAGGTCGAGTATTTCAAGGGCATCATGGAGGCCGCGGAGGTTTCCCCGGACCGGATCGAGGAGATCCGGCAGGAGATCTCGCGAAAAAGCGGCTTCGTCCTCGGCGAGCTTCTCGCGGAGGAGCGGATCGATCCGGCGATCGCAAGGGTTCTGGAACGGCTTCCGGGCCTTTTCGGCGATGCGGCGGTTCTGGAGGAGGCCTGGGCGCTTGCCCCCTGCGCGCGTGCGAGGGCTGCGGTTGAGCACCTGAAAAAGATCCACGCCCTGCTTTCCGAGCGGGGGCTGGAGCGCTTCATTGGCTATGATTTCGGACTTCTGACCAAATATAATTATTATACGGGAATCATTTTTTCGGCATTTACCTACGGTACCGGGGAGCCGGTGGCGAGGGGCGGGCGCTATGACCGTCTCCTCGGGCATTTTGGCCGCGAAGAGCCGGCCGTCGGCTTCGGCATCTACATCGACCAGCTCCGGAACGCGCTGGCGCGGCAGGCGCAGAAGCAGCCCGGACACCCGCTTAAAGGATAGTTTTATGGAAGATAGAAAAAGACCGATCACGATTGCCCTGACGAAGGGACGTCTGGCGGGGAAGACGCTGGAGCTTTTTGAAAAATGCGGGATCTCCTCGGCCGGCGCGATGGATAAAGACACGCGGAAGCTGATCTTTGAAAACGAAGAGAGGGGCATAAGGTTTTTCCTCGCCAAGGGGCCGGACGTCCCCACCTATGTCTACTACGGCGCGGCGGATATCGGCGTCGTCGGGCGCGATACGATCCTGGAGGAAAACCTGAAGCTTTACGAGGTGCTGGATCTGGGCTATGGCCGCTGCCGGATGTGCGTCTGCGGACCGGAATCGGCGAGGGAGCTGCTGAATTCCGGGGAGACGGTGCGCGTCGCGACAAAATATCCGAATATCGCGAAGGAATACTTCCGCCAGCGGCGGCAGCAGACCGTGGAGATCATCAAGCTCTCCGGCTCGATTGAGCTCGCGCCGATCGTCGGCCTCTCGGATGTCATCATGGATATTGTGGAGACCGGCTCGACGCTTCGGGAGAACGGTCTGACGGTTCTGGAAGAGGTCTGCCCCATCTCTGCCCGCGTCGTCGTCAACCAGGTGAGTATGAAGATGGAAAACAAGCGGATCTCGGAGCTTGTGCAGAAACTGAGGAACGCGCTGAAGGTTTAAGGGAGGTTTTATGAAGATCGTAACGCTTTCAAAGGAGTCGTTTGGTGATATTCAAAAGAGCCTGCTTCGCCGGAGCACGGACAGCTATCCGGCCGAGGAAGCGAAGGTACGCGACATTCTCGACCGAGTCCGCGCGGAGGGCGATGCCGCCGTATGGGACTATACGGAAAAATTTGACCATGTGCGCCTTACGCCAGAAACCTTTGCCGTGAGCGAGGAGGAGGCCGAGGAGGCCTACCGCGCCGTCGACGCCTCTTTTGTCGGCATCCTTCGCAGAGCTATCGCGCGCATCCGGAATTTTCATGAGAAGGAAATGCAGAAGAGCTGGTTCATGACGGAGGAGGGCTGTGTTCTGGGTCAGCGCGTAACGCCCCTCGGGCGCGTCGGCGTATACGTTCCCGGCGGAAAGGCCGCCTATCCGTCGTCGGTGCTGATGAACGTGATTCCCGCGAAGGTCGCCGGCGTGCCGGATATCGTGATGTGTACGCCGCCGGGACGGGACGGAAGGATTGCGGCGACGACCCTTGTCGCCGCCCGGGAGGCCGGCGTCGGCACGATCTACAAGATCGGCGGGGCGCAGGCGATCGCGGCGATGGCCTACGGGACGAAGCTTCTTCCCAAGGTGGACAAGATCACCGGCCCGGGCAATATCTTCGTGGCGCTTGCGAAAAAGGCGGTCTACGGGCATGTCTCCATCGACTCGGTGGCCGGTCCCTCGGAGATCACGGTTCTCGCCGACGAGACGGCCAATCCGCATTATGTGGCGGCGGACCTGCTTTCGCAGGCGGAGCACGATGAGCTCGCCTCCGCGATTCTCGTGACGACCTCACGGGAGCTGGCCGAGGCGGTCAGCCGCGAGGTGGACGCCTTCCTGCCGAAGCTGGAGCGTCGGGCGATCATTGAGAAATCTCTGGAGAACTTTGGCCGGATCCTTGTGGCCGGCTCCCTTAGGGAGGCGATTCAGGCTTCCTGCTCATGACCCGCATTCACAACGCCGGGGCCATCTTTATCGGCGAGGGAGCCTCTGAACCCTTCGGCGATTATTTCGCGGGTCCGAACCATGTTCTCCCGACAAATGGCACCGCGCGCTTCTTCTCGGCGCTCTCGGTGGACGATTTTATCAAGAAGACCAGCATCATTTACAGCTCCCAGGAGGCGCTGGCGCCGCTTCACGCGGATGTCGAGGCCTTTGCCAGAGCCGAGGGGCTGACCGCCCACGCCAACTCCATCCATGTGCGGTTTGAAGAATCATAAGCGAGGGGATCACGAGCTGTCATCCTGAGCGAGCAGTATCCGGATAAAGAAAAAGAAAGGTGTATGATGATGAGGATTGCGGAAATACAGCGGACGACGAAGGAGACGGATATCCGCCTGACGCTGAATCTGGACGGCTCGGGAACGTCGAAAATCTCCACCGGGATCGGTTTTTTTGACCACATGCTGGATGCCTTTGCCCGGCACGGCTTCTTCGACCTCACCGTCAGCGTACGCGGGGATCTAGAGGTGGACACGCACCACACCATCGAGGATGTGGGCATCGTGCTCGGGCAGGCCATCGCGAAGGCCGCGGGGGACAAGGCGGGGATTCGCCGCTACGGCTCCTTCCTGCTTCCGATGGACGAGACCCTCGTGCTCTCCGCCGTCGACCTGTGCGGCCGCGCGGCTTACGTCGGCGACGTTCCCTTCACCGCGGAGCGCATCGGAGCGTTTGAGACCGAGATGTTTGACGAGTTCTTCCTGTCCGTCGCCAACAACGCGGCGATGAACCTCCATCTTCGCCTCGTGACCGGAAAGAACAACCACCACATCGCCGAAGCCGCGTTCAAGGCCTTTGCCAAGGCTCTCGATGAGGCCACCTCGTATGATCCGCGCATCCGGGGCGTTCTTTCCACGAAAGGAAGCCTGTAACCGGTAACCCTGCAGTATGTTTTGACATCCATATCATGGTTCGGGTGTCAAAACACCCGATTCACGGATTGCTTCGTGCTTTCGCACTGCACAGCATAAGTTCGACGACGGAAATCAAAGATTTCCTGTCTCAC
>CACZBB010000068.1 GCA_902779245.1 uncultured Lachnospiraceae bacterium
TCCGTATCTTGCGGAGTATTACCGGAATTTTGAGCAGGCGATCACGCCGGTCGCGCTGGAAATGCTGGCGATCGGTCTGTTTCTGCGTTTTTTGCGGACACGGGACGCGCTGACGGTCTGCGCGCTTTCGTACGTCGGCGGTCTTCTGGCCAATGCCTACACGCCGGCCTTTGCGGTTTTGGGGCTTCTCTTTGCGTTTCTTCTGGGGTACGCGCTCGGGCTGGTCGGGCCGCCGAAGCCGTGGAGGAGTAAGAAGGTTCCTTCGTCAAAGGAGATCCCTCGCACCGCTCAGGGTGACAGAGCCGCGGCGTCTGGGGGAAAAGCCGCTTCGTCCGGGAAAGATATTCAGGCGCGGAAAGAAATCCTTCGCGCCGCTCAGGGTGACAGAGCCGCATCGTCCGGAAAAAAAGCCGCCGCGACGGCGGAGGCGTTTCCCGGGCGTCCGGGGCTTTGGGACCGCCTGATTCCCGGGCGTCCGGGGCTTTGGGACCGCCTGATTTCGCTTGCGCTTCTGGCGAATCTGGCCGTGTTCTTTATCGTCGGATTTCGTCTAAACAAAACGACGGAGATTGCGATCAGGCAATCCGATGAGGGCGTCGGTCTTTCGGCCGGGAGAATTTTCGGAATCTGGGGAGATTTCTTCACGAACAAAAACGGCCTGTTCTTCGGGGTGATCGGATTTGCCGCGCTGCTGTTTCTTTTCGCTTCGCTGTTTCTTTGGCGGTGGCTTTGCGGAGTGGTGATCTTCGTCTGGATCCTGGGCGTGAGCGCTTTCGCCGAGCTTCTGGGCGGTTACGCGAACTACACGAAAGCCTGGATCCTTCAGAGAAATATGATCATTGTCCCGGTCCTTGTCACTGCCGCGTTTCTGGCGCTGATCCGGGCCGGAAAGCGGTGGGGTTACACGCTGGCGAAGGCGGACGCGACGGCGGCCATAGGCCTGCTCATGGCGGCCTTCCTGATTTCCGGCGCGTATAATTTCTCAAAACCCCACGCCTCGTTCCGGTATTTTGGTTACGTGAATACGGTGCGGTACGCGATCTCGTACGCCGGCGATACGATTCGCGGGCTCGGGATCCCCGCGGACGGAGAATTCACGGTGGTGATGCGCGCGGAAAATGCCCTGATGGCCAATATCTGGGATTACGGAAAGTATTTCTTCCCGAACGCGGACTGCAGAAGCTTTACGGAAGAGACGGAGTCGGAGGCTTACGAAGCGCTCCGGGAAGGCGAAATGCGAAAGCCGGTGATCTGGCTTTCGCAGAAAGAGCTTCCGCAGGATGAGGGCTTTGGCGGGCAGGGGCACCTTACGTGGCGGGACGGCGTGTATCGGTGCGAAGTCACCTGGCACCGCGGGATCATCGAGTAAAAAAACCGGCCGGTACATCGCGGGAAATCCGCGAAAGTATCGGCCGGTTTTTTGAAACACAAACCATTTTGCTGCAGGGGTACAGAACCTCTCAACTGGATTTCTCCGCGCTTCGCGCCAGAAATCCTGACAGTAGCTATTGTTACTGTGAACGGAGTAAACAGAGTAACTATTTATTTCTCGGCGGACCGTCTGCGTCTCCGGGCTTCGCGCCTTGCGCCGACGGCGATGAGAAGGATGCCGGCGATGACGAGGGCGCTGCCGATGATGATGGAGCGCGCCGTGTAAGTGTGGGCGGGCATGGCGATCGCGTAGATCCCGATGCCGGCGAAGATGGCGGACATGATATAGCCGATGACGCGCTCGGTGATCCGGGTGTGCTCGCGGAACAGGAGCGTCCGCCGAAGAAGGAGGATCGCGAGCGCGAGGAACGCCAGACCGATCAGAATGTTTTCCAGCACCGTCATGAACGCGGGTGTAGACATGATGAAGGTCTGCAGCATCAGCAAAATACACAAAACAAGAATATACAGCTTCTTCCGCCGATCCTCAATGGACGCGACGGAGATCAGAAGAATCTTCCGCACCAGGAAAATGGCGCCGATGGCGAGGATTGAGTAGCCGATCACGTGGGTGCTGGCCCTGGGCAGGATCAGGAAGATCAGCCCGAGGAACAAAACGGCGATGCCCGTGATGCCCAGCTGCGAAGAGACGAGATCCTTCGGCTTCAGAGACTTGAACTGGGTGATGGAGCTTTCGGCGAATTTCCGGAACGCGACGTGGGTGGCTTTTTCGGAGTGGGCGAGCGAGGCCAGAATCGTTCCGAACCCGTTCACGCCGTTGCCGGCGATATCCTGCACGTTGACGGCTCCGCCGGATTTTAGGGCATCAAAAAAGTCTCTCGTGAAGGCTTCACGTTCCTCCATGCTGGCGGACTCGATCCAGCCGTCGAAAATATGGTTGTAGGTGACGCTTTCCTTGTCGGGGCTCTCGCAGGTCATAAACTGGGTGCCGGAAAACTGCCAGGTCATGGCATCGTGCTGCTGGATGCCGGAAGCGTCGCTGTGAACAATCGTCGGCTCAACGCCTTCCGGCTCGAAGAGCCTGCCGATGATCGAGAATTCCGGAAGGATGCGGACCAGCTTCTCCACCGCGCGGCCATAGCCATCCGTCCGCATTTCCGGGCAAATGCCGGGGCCGTCGTTGCTGTAGACGGTGCGGATGCGGGCGACGGACATCGCCGAGGCGTACATGGCGGAATACAGGGCGAGGTTTCCGCCCTTTGAATGGCCGCCGACGCAGAACTGGGCGGACGGGGCCTCCCGCATACGGCAGCGGAGATATTTTACGGCCATGGACTGGGCGGCGGTCTGGGTGAAGCTGATCATGAAATCCTGCCGCCAGTCCTCGATCTCGTCGCCGGTGCCGCGAAAAGCGACGTAGCGGGTGCCGTCCGGCAGAAGGAAGGTGAGCGCCACGAACTGGAGAGGCCTGTCGGCAGAGGAAACAGAGACGAGCGCGCCGACCCGGACAAGCTCATAGCGCTCGGCAGTTTGAAGGACCTCGCAGAGCTCATTGTAGCGGGCGGAGATGGCGGGCGTTTTCCGGTTGGCAAAATCCTCCATATATCGGCGGGCGGCCTCGGTGAGCGGGATCGATGCCGAGACGGGAACCGTCCGGGCTTTGGGAGGCGCATTGGTCACGTTGGTGAATGCGGACGCCGTCTGCGCGATGGCGGTGTTTAGGGCCTCCGCGGCGCCGGCCGAAGGCTTTCCGGCAGGCGCGGCTTTTTTGCGGGAGGGCTCCCCCGCCGCGCCGTCCGGGCCGGAGCCGTCTTTCGGGGTATAAGCGGAAGCTTCCGGCGCTTTCGGGATGATCCCCTCGAAATCCAGATAGGACAGGGCGGCAAAAAGCAGATTGTCCGCCTCGCAGAACGGCTGGCTGGAAAAAGGAATATCACCGCGCCAGCGGATGTAAGAGGTAAGATTAGCCATGAAAAGTACCTCACGGATGGTTGACAAATGTATTTTTCGCACACATAAGTTCTCTTATGTGAAAACGGTTTCTTCCTATTATAATACGACAAATGGGCGTAATCGGCAACATTTTGTTCTTTTTATGTTGCCGTGAACGGAATGGACGGTTTCTGGTCACCGTGTGACCAGAAACAACCGTCCCCTGTCTCTCTCAAAATTTCACAAAAAGTTTCTTGTTTTTGCTTTTTGTCTATGTTATAAATAATGTAGTGCATTTAGCACTTGACAGATAATGTATTTATTATGCACAAAAAAAGGAGAAAAATGATGCAAAAAATCAAAAAAACAGCAGGTTACTTGTTGATTGCCCTTGCGGCCATTTGCCTTTTCGTCATCGCCCCGGCGAGCGTGAAAGCGGATATCGTTACCGAGACCATTGATACCTATGCGGACTATTATTCCCAAGTTTTTTCGAACGAGCATTTTCAAGTGTGGTCGGATAAAAGCATGGCGGAGCCGAAGGGAATAGCGACGATGAACGATGGTGGCGTCTTCAAAAAAATCCATGTTAAGAGCCCGGACAATACTCTCATCAGTAAGGTTGAGTTTCAGATCGGATCGATCGGCTATCTGAACAACGGCAACGCTAATGTAAACGAAGTAGCCATCGACAAAGGCACGCTTTCGTTTTCCGGAAACACAAATAACTTCTATTATATTGTCAGCGATGTGAATGCGGCTGAAATGAGTTTTTGGATGACTCAGCTATATGAGAATGTGCATTTCATATTGATTAAGCAGGTAAGGATAACCTACGATCCGACGCAGAAGGCCCCGTCCCCGACTCCGACCATGACCCCGACTCCGACCATGACCCCGACTCCTGTACCGGCTACCCCGACCCCGATACCGGAGAAGAAGACACCGACACTTATTTGCCCGGATGTTACTGCCAATGCCAGCGCGGATAAAGAACAGCGAATTTTTATGGAAGGAGCAAGCTTCATCACCAATGGATATCTTTCAATGGAATTCAGCAATAATAAGATAACGTATGACATGTTTACGGGGGAAGTGGTCATTCCGAAGAATTTCGCAGGGACGGTAACCGGCACCGCCAAGACTTCGGAGACCAGCACCTATAAGGCAGGCAAGAAGACCTTTAAGGTTACGGTCAACAAGATTGCGAATACGATTTCTGCAAAATCGGTGACGAAGACTTCCTCGACGTCGGCCCAGTCCTTCAAGCTTTCGGTGACGCAGAAGGGAAGCGGCAAGCTTACCTATGCAAGCAACAATAAATCCGTCGCAGTGACAAGCGCGGGCAAGGTTACGATCGCCAAGAACTTCTCCGGCCGCGCGGTCATCACCGTTAAGGCGGCTGCGGCGGGCATCTACAAGGCCGCGTCGAAGAAGGTAACCATCACCGTGAAGCCGGCTGCGGTAACGGTCAGCAAGTACAAGAATGTCAGCGGGCTGAAGATCGGCATACTTATGAAGAAAGCCGCCGGCGCGGAAGGCTACCAGATCGAGTATTCCTACACGAAGGATTTTGCAAAGAAAAAGACGATCACGATTGAATCGGCAACTTCCCTGAAGAATTATATCACGAATCTTAAGAAGGGAAAAACCTACTACATCCGCATCCGCTCGTACAAGAAAGACGCGGACGGAAATCTCTTCTCGGCATGGAAGACCTTAAAAGCTGTTAAGGTCACGAAGTAAAGCTTGCGCATGAATAGGGTAGAGGGAGGCGGACGCCGACCTCTACCCTTCTTCGCGAACCGTGCGCTGCCGAAGGCAGCAAATTACCTTGCGCGGCTCTGTGAATACAGACGGGCTGGCACCAGAGTTGGCGCCAGCCCGTCTTTTCATTGCAACATAAAATGACGAAAAGGGGAAAACCGGTTACAAGTCACACCGTGTGACCAGAAACGAATGGACAGCAGCCGTCGCCCGTGTCCCGCCATAAAATTTTTTGCGATGTTGCAAGATGTGCTTGACGCGCGGGGGCGGGTATGGTATCTTTGGAAGGCGACAAGTAACAGGTCTTTTTTTTTGTGTGCCGATTTGGCATTTGCCGGGGGAAACGCGTGATTATACGCTTCGCCGGGCGGAGGCAGGATCGGCAAACGAAGAGGATGGAAGGCCGCAAGATTATCATTGGAGGTGAAAACCGTGCGTACAAGGATAACTTTAGCGTGCACAGAATGCAAGCAGCGCAACTACAACACCAAGAAGGACAAGAAAGAGCATCCGGAGAGGCTCGAGACGAAGAAGTACTGCAAGTTCTGCCGCAAACACACAGTTCACAAAGAAACAAAGTAAAAGGCGGTAGGGCAGATGGCAGAGACAAAGAAAGAAGAGAAGAAGCAGGTTAAGAAGAAAAGCTTCTGGCAGGGCGTGAAGTCCGAATGGAAGAAAATCATCTGGCCGACAAAGCAGGATCTTGGACGGCAGACCGTCCTCGTGGTTGTGATTTCCGTCATCACCGGCGGTCTCATCGCCGCAATCGACAGCGGCGCTCTGACGCTCATTAACTGGCTGCTTTCCCTGGGCTAAGGGAAGTTCAAGAGTACAAGCGAGGTGAACGGAATGGAAGAAGCGAAATGGTACGTAGCGCACACCTATTCCGGCTACGAGAACAAGGTCAAGGCCAATATTGAAAAGGCCATCGAAAACCGGCATCTTGAAGAGCAGATCTTCGAGGTCCGCGTCCCGATGGAGAATGTCACGGAGACGAAGAACGGCGTCCAGAAAACGGTTCAGAAGAAAATGTTTCCGGGCTACGTGCTCGTGCACATGATCATGAACGAGGACACCTGGTACGTGGTCCGCAACACCCGCGGAGTCACCGGGTTCGTCGGTCCGGGAAGCAAACCGGTGCCGCTGACGCCGGACGAGCTGCGCGCGCTGGGCATCGGCGGAGGAAAGACGGAAACGGCCGCAAAGCCCAAGGTCGTC
Source organism: uncultured Lachnospiraceae bacterium (assembly GCA_902779245.1). Taxonomy (GTDB): domain Bacteria; phylum Bacillota; class Clostridia; order Lachnospirales; family Lachnospiraceae; genus Chordicoccus. Next base: position 6,310 of record CACZBB010000068.1, read on the forward strand.
GTGGATATCGATAAGGGCGACACGATCGTGGTCGTGTCCGGTCCCTGGACGGGACATGTCGGCATGGTCAACGCCGTGAACCTTCAGAAGCAGACCGTGATCATCAACGCGAACGTCTTCGGGCGCGATACGCCGCTGGAGCTTGACTTCACGCAGGTCAAGAAGAAGTAAAAGGCGCGGCCGCCAGGCCTTTTTCAGGCAAATGCAAGCCCGGCCGGCAAGGCTAAGGGGCTTATTGTAAGAGTAAGTGGAAGAGCAGAAAGCTCGGCATACCACAAAGGAGGATATTATGGCAAAGAAAGTTACAGGCTATATTAAGCTTCAGATCAAGGCAGGAAAGGCAACGCCGGCTCCGCCCGTCGGCCCGGCCCTCGGTCAGCACGGCGTCAACATCATGCAGTTCACGAAGGAGTTCAATGCCCGCACCGCGCAGATGGGCGACTATATCATCCCGGTCGTCATCACGGTTTACGCGGACAGGAGCTTTACCTTCATCACGAAGACCCCGCCGGCAGCGGTTCTGATCAAGAAGGCTCTGAACCTGGCCTCCGGTTCCGGCGAACCGAACAAGAAGAAGGTCGGCACGCTCACCCAGGCACAGCTTCGCGAGATCGCGGAGAAGAAGATGCCGGATCTTAACGCGGCCAGCGTTGAGGCGGCGATGAGCGTCATCGCGGGCACCGCGAGGAGCATGGGCGTTACGGTAGCAGAGAACTAACACGAGTGGAAGGGCGAATGCCCGATAGCACCACAGGGAGGTTATTTAGATATGAAACACGGAAAGAAGTATGCGGAGGCTTTGAAGTCTTTTGACCGCACAATGCTGTATGACGCGCAGGAAGCCTGCTCGGTCGTCAAGAAGACCGCGCTGGCGAAATTCGACGAGACCATCGAAGTGCATGTCCGCACGGGCTGCGACGGCCGTCATGCTGACCAGCAGGTCCGCGGCGCCGTCGTCCTTCCGAACGGCACCGGCAAGAGCGTCCGCGTCCTCGTTTTCGCGAAGAGCGCGAAGGCTGACGAAGCGAAGGCTGCCGGCGCGGATTATGTCGGCGACATGGATCTGGTTGAGAAGATCCAGAAGGAAAACTGGTTTGAGTTCGACGTGGTCGTCGCGACGCCGGATATGATGGGCGTTGTCGGCCGCCTCGGCCGTATCCTTGGCCCGAAGGGCCTTATGCCGAACCCGAAGGCGGGCACGGTCACCATGAACGTCGGTCAGGCGGTCAAGGAGATCAAAGCCGGTAAGATCGAGTATCGTCTGGACAAGAGCAACATCATCCATGTCCCGATCGGCAAGGCTTCCTTCGACGACGAGAAGCTTTATGAGAACCTTAAGACCCTTATGGATCAGCTGCTCCGCGTGCGTCCGAGCACGGTCAAGGGCCAGTACATCAAGTCTGTCACGCTCGCCGCGACCATGGGCCCGGGCGTCCGCGTGAACACGCTGAAGTTCTGATATATTGTCTTGCAGAGCGCCCGCGTCCGGCAGAAATGTCCGGCACGGGCGCTGCGCGCATATAAAGGGACAATCATTTTTCTATGTGATTTCGATGCAGCGAATCAGGCGGCGGGCAGATGACTTTTCGGGGTTAAGTGCCCGCAGGGCACATTGGGAAAACCAGGTATCTGCCGCGGCACGGCCGCCGGGTTACCGTTAGAATTGCCGTCACCACATAGAATGTGTGCTTGAGCCTATATAAATCGGAAAGGATGTGGCGGAAATGTTATATATACTCGTTGCGTTTCTTACATTTGCTCTGATCATACTGGGGACATTCGCGAGAAGAAAATTCGATTTCAGGATGGGACGCGGGATCGGCGATGCCAACAGGAAGGAATGGGGGCTCGAGGAAGAGAAGAAGGAGTACCATGAATAACGGCCGCTTCCTGACGGCCTCAGAATGACAGAAGCCACGCTTAAGTTAATGACATTGAAGTGTGAACAGAAACTTTGCTGAATTCTTTGCCTGGATCCGTAAATTTCCGCTTGACAGGAGGCTTGTTTTTTGCTATGATGCTCTGGCATCAAGCCGAAGACAGCAGGTGTCCGATGGGACGTAAGCTTTGCCGCCTGCCGAGGATTTGATTTTCTTAGGAGAGTCTGCCCCGCGTCTTTTTGATGTGGGGTTTTTTCATGCCCTTACCGCTACGGCTTGCGCCGGAACGGACCGGGCGGCGGGGAGTTCCCCGCGATCGATGCCTCACCCAAGATTCGTGCTTCGATGCACAAAATCTGGAAAAGGAGGAAAAAAAGATGGCTAAAGTCGAACTGAAACAGCCGATCGTCAATGAGATCGCCGATACGGTTAAGGACGCCAAGGCGGCGATCCTTGTCAAGTATCTTGGCGTCACGGTCGAGCAGGACACGCAGATGCGCAAGGAGCTCCGCGAGAACGGGATCGTCTACAAGGTCTACAAGAACACGCTGATGAAGCGCGCGTTCGAGGGCACCGATTTCGCGCAGCTGGATTCTCATCTGGACGGCCCGAACGCCCTGGCGGTTTCCACGCAGGACGCGGTCGCTCCGGCCAGACTGCTTGCGAAGTATGTGAAGAACTATAAGCCCTTCGAGTTCGTGGGCGGCGTTGTGGAAGGCAAGTACTACGGCGCAGACGAGCTTGCCGAGCTCGCGAAGGTTCCGTCGAGGGAAGTCCTTCTCGGAAGACTCTTTGGCAGCATGCAGTCCCCGATCGCGAACTTCGCCCGTGTTCTCAAGCAGATCGCGGAGAAGGACGGCGCTCCGGCCGAAGCACCGGCAGCGGAGTGATCAGACTGTGTGCCTTATAAAGGGCACGGGCAGGGATATTTCCTGGTTTTCAAAGAAACCGTGCGCACGATCCCGTGAGGAAGAGTGCCGCTGCGCGGCAGTCCGTGATCGGTGCAGAGTAAACGACCTTCTGCCGTTTACTATAATGAAGCAATACAAGAATATATATATGGAGGATATCTATCATGGCTAAATTAACCACTGAGGAATTTATTGCCGCTATCGAAGAGCTCTCTGTTATGGAGCTGAACGCGCTGGTCAAGGCCTGCGAGGAGAAGTTTGGTGTTTCCGCGGCTGCGGGCGTTGTCGTTGCGGCTGCCGGCGGCGAGGAGAAGGCTGAAGTTGAAGAGAAGACCGAGTTCGACGTCGAGCTTACCGAGATCGGCGCGTCCAAGGTTAAGGTCATCAAGGTTGTCCGTGAAGCTACGGGTCTCGGCCTCAAGGAAGCCAAGGATCTCGTTGACTCCGCTCCGAAGGTTGTCAAGGAGCAGGTCAGCAAGGAAGAGGCGGATGCCCTCAAGGCCAAGCTCGAGGAAGCCGGCGCGAAGGTCACCCTTAAATAATCCGATTTTTCCAGAAAAAAAGCAGGGCGCTGCGAAAAGCAGCGCCCTGTTTCTTTTTACAGAGCCGCGAAAGGACATGTGCTGCCAGCGTCAACGCGGCTCGCGAGAGGGGGGACAGGCTCGGCATTCGCCTTCTTCTGCCCTATTGATGCGGAAATTGCATCTCCAGCCGGAGGCGGGGCGAGCAATTCGTAAGCTTGCTCTTCAAACGCCTCAGCCGCAACCGTCAATTTTGCCGGGTTGCGGCTGAGTCTGAGAAGCCCTCGCGAAACTCAACCTCAGCCGCATCTTTCGATTTTTCCGGGTTGCGGCTGAGGTTGAAAACTCGCGCAAAACTCACCTCAGCCGCAGCCCCTGATTTTTC
>CACZBB010000069.1 GCA_902779245.1 uncultured Lachnospiraceae bacterium
GACCGATGATCTCGTGCGGGTGAGCTTCAAAGGAAGCTCCGCAAAAAACTTCAGTACCGGTTTTGTAAGTATAATTCACGGAGGAGACCTGAAGACTAATTCCAGTTTCGTGATGATTTTCGAGGAACGTTTTTACTTCGTCACGCTTGCTGTAATCCTCCTGAGGCATGTTTGTGATATCCATAAGACGTCCGGCTGAGGTTGTTAGAGAGATCACGCTTGGCACGACTCCAACCAAGGAATTAACGGCCCCTGTCAGAGTCCCGGAGAGAGACAGGAACATGGTCATGGAGCCGTAGGTGATGGCACCGCTCCAGACTCTGTAAATACCCCAGCCGTAGGAGCTGTAGGAAACAAGCAGCCCAACGAGCCCCAGAATCACGGAGGTCGCAATGGACATCCGGGCAAATTCCAGACGCATGTTGATATAATCGTTTTGCAGCTGCTTTAAACGTTCCACATAGAGCCGTACCAGGTCAAAGGCCTTGATCGTCTGGATGTTGGAGAAGGTTTCCTGATTAAATCCGGACATCTGCGCGGCCATGGCGGCGCTGCGCTTGTTGTTGTTTTGCATGCGCCGAAGAAGTTTCCTGGACATGAGGAGGGAGAAAGGAATTCCCAGCAGAGCAAAGAAAACAAAGCTGGCGTCGTTGATTAATACGACGAATAAGGCGCTTGCGAAGCGGAAGACATCGATGATCAGGTTGGGAACGAAGCTTAAGACGCCGCTCGATATAGAAGAAGCATCGCCGGACCAACGCGCCAGAAGATCTCCTGTGTGATAGTCTGTCAGGCTTTCCCAGTCCGTCACCATGATTCGCGAGAAGATATCCTGCTTGATTTCCGCGTCGACCTTCATGCTGATCCGGGTTGAAATATAGCTTGTTATCTGATTTAAGACGATGCTGCCGACAGCCACACCGATCATGATGGAGAAGGTTTTGATGAGCTCTCCGGTGCGGTGGCCGGTGATGATGTCCACCAGGTCCCGGGAGACCATGCTGGTGAAGATGCCGATGAGGGCGCCGCTCATGCCCAGCAGAGTATAGAAGATCATGGCTTTCCAATAGCGGCGGGCGTATTGGTAGATCCAGAGCGTCTGCTGCCACATTTCCTGCAGCCGCCCGGCCTTGATTCGGCCGATATAAAAATGTACTTTTTCCTTGAATTCACTTGCCATAGCTGAGCTGTCCTTTTTTTGAATCAATCAATCATCAAGATATTGGTCAACCGCGGCTTTCATGATATGGGCGGCCTCGACTTCTTTCGTACAGTGGTAGCGCCAGGTTCCGATCCTTGCCGCCGCCTTTGACGAGAAATCCAGATTGGCCTTCAGCAGCTTTGGCGTCCAGACCGGGGAGATAAGGCGGTTGTGGAGGCGCAGAATCTTTCGCTCGGGGGTCATAGGCTCCAGACGGTTCTCCGGCGCCTGCTTCAGGAAGACAACGCCGCCTAAGGGCAAGGTTTTCTTCGTGGTGATGCCGGAGGTGCCGCACCAGGGCATGCCGTGGAACAAAACCTCTCCTTCCTTTGTCAGGGAGAGGAGAGAAAGGTCGCCGTTCATCAGGGGCACGCGGAATTCCTGCTGCCAGAGCGCGGCGTGGGTGGATTTCCCGGTGCCGGAGGGGCCGGAGAACGCAAAGACCAGCCCGCGGTAGAGGATTGTGGCGGAGTGCAGGGCGAAGAAGCCTTTTTGCTGCGCCATATACAGGAAGGAGTGGCGGATCGCGTGAAAGAGATCCTCCCGCAGAGCTTCGCGATTTTTTTCATCGCCTGGGTCCGTGACGTAATAACAGGCTTGCGAGCCGTCCAGGGAAAGCGCCGCCAGGCGGACATTCCGCATGGAAGGGAAGCGGAGGAAGAACGAAGCTTCGTGTGCGAAAACCTCCAGCGTATCGGTCCGGATGAGAAGCGTGCTGCCGGTGATATCCGGAAGGAAGGCTTGCGTGACCGTGATCGTCTGATCCTCTGAAAATGCGGCCGCGGCGGTATTCGTATCCTTCCGGGTTTCCTGAAAAGAAGCTCTGCCAGTATAAGTGTCTGCCTGTCCTTCCGCGAAAATGGCCGCTGAGGACTCTGAAGCTTCCGTATGCTCCGAGTCGGCTCCGTTGAGAAAAGGCGTGAAGTCATTTGAAAAGAAATGCCTCTTGCCGTTAAGACGGACAGACAGCGGACCGATGGCGAGCGTGCCATACAGAGGCTCGTTCACGTCAGGGAGATCGGGATTCTTCCTTCTAAGACACCCTTGGGCTTCCAAAAGCTTAATGAAGTCTTCGTAATCCTTTTGTGCATCTTTAGTTTCTGAAGGCTCGAGCCCTGTTTTCCCTGCATACCAGGCGAAGGGATCCTCATGATCCAGCGATTCTACGACCAGGGAGGCGGTCTCGTTGAGCCTCAGCCCTCTGGAAAATGTCGCGACAGCCTGTCCGTAGGGGAGCAGGAAGGGAATGCCGTTAATCGTTGTGAGCAGGTAATGATTTGTTGTCTCCATAAATGGACGTCCTTTTTGTATGTGTATTTATTGTTGCGGAAAATGACTGATTGGTTTATAATCAAGCCCGGATTATTCGCGTTCATTTCTGACTGCGGGCCGGAGACGATGGTCAGCCGGTGTATGAGCCCTTGTATGACCAGAATAAGTGAGCAAGATCAAGATTATAGAAAACGAAAAAAGTGCCTGCATCTTGCTTCGTTTCTTCGCGCCGGACGTACGCCGCGAAGCGGCAAACTTCCTCTGTGCGTCCGTGTGCATCCCTTTTCATGAATGAAGGTAATCCACAGAGATTAAATTCGTTCACGATAATTGTGAGGTTCTTATGCAGATGCCTAAAGAAAAAGCAAATATTGAGAAGCTTCTCCTGGAAGGACATACCGTCCAGTTTTATCCGACGGGGTGGTCCATGTATCCCCTGCTTACCAACGGCCGGGATCAGGTGATCGTGGAGCCGAGGGGAAACAGGAAGCTACGGCGGGGGGATGTCGCCCTTTACCGCCGGGAAGGCAGCATCCTCGTTCTTCACCGGATCGTGCGAGTGAAGCCGGAGGGCTATTATATGGTGGGCGATAACCAGAAGGAGATCGAGGGTCCGCTTCACCCGGAGCAGATGCTGGGCGTTATGACGCATGTGATCCGAAAGGGCCGGACGATCCCTGTGACCGATCCCCTGTATCGGCTTTACTCCGGTGTCTGGCTGATGCTGCGGCCGGTGCGTCCGGCGCTGTCCGGGATCGCCGCAAAACTCAAACGTTTTTTTATAAAAAGGGGCTGAGCGCGGGAAACCCGAAAGCATAAATCATTATACGACAATTGCAGGTGCTTTTAAAGTCTGTAATCAGTTTATTTGCTCCGAATTGTTGCTGTTCGTTTCTGGTCACCGTGTGACCAGAAACTATATATCTGCGATTTCTGCGCGGGATGATTTGTCCAGCAGCCGGACAGCAAGTGTCCGGCTCGAATAAGTATTGCGATTATGCAGTTCATTTGGTGATGGTATGAAAGTTCTAACGAAAATCCGTGATTTTTTCGGCAGGTTTATGGCGCTGATCGTGCTGGCGGTGGCGGCGCTGGCGCTTTTTGTGCCGAAGTCGGCGCTTTGGATCGATACGGGCTGGATCAATTATCTTCTGATGGTCGTGATGTTCGGCATGGGGATGACCTTAAACCCGAAGGATTTTGCCGTTCTTTTTCAGAGGCCGAAGGACATACTTGTCGGCTGCGCGGCGCAGTTCGTGATCATGCCCCTTTTGGCTTTTGCCCTTGGGAAGCTGTTTCAGCTGGATCCGGCGCTCATGGCCGGCGTGGTACTGGTCGGAACCTGCCCGGGCGGGACGGCGAGCAATGTGATCACATATCTCTCGGGAGGAGATGTCGCGCTGTCGGTGGGAATGACGAGCCTCAATACCCTGCTCGCGCCGATCCTTACGCCCGCGCTCACGTATTTGCTCCTCGATACCACTGTCAATGTGGATGTATGGGCAATGTTCTGGAACATTCTCCAGGTGATTCTGGTACCGATCGCGCTCGGTTTTGTGATCCATCATTTCTTTGAAAAGTTCACGAAGAGAGTGGCCGCAGCGCTGCCGGCGGTTTCCACGATCGCGATCTGCCTGATCCTTGCCTCGGTTCTTTCGCACAATGCTGAGAAAATTTATACATGCGGGGCTTTGGCGCTTTGTGTGGTGATCCTTCACAATCTGCTCGGCTTTGCCTGCGGCTTCGGGCTTGGAAAGCTGCTCCGGCTTTCGCCGGCGAAGATCAAGGCGCTTTCCATCGAGATCGGGATGCAGAACTCCGGGCTCGCGACGAGCCTTGCCGGGAAGGCCTTTTCCGGCCTAGCGATGGCGACGGTTCCCGGAGCGATCTTCTCGGTCTGGCACAATATCTCCGGCGCTGTGTTGGCGGGGATCTACAGAAAATGGGGAAACGGGACGGAATCCTGAGGTGAATAGCGTGTGCTACTGTTCACTCCGACCATGTGATCAGCCGCCCTCCGTCTGCCGGAATATCGGTGGACGGGGGGTTTTTGTCGTGGTATAGTTAAAGGAAAGCATCGGCAGGGACAAGGAGGTGCGCGTCATGGCGGATTACAGGAAGCTGGAACGGTGGGCGGAGAAGCTTTTGGATACGGGAAAGCGGAATAACCTGATCAGTTTTCGGGATACGAAGGGAGGGACGGCGGAAGTGCTGTCCCCGGATCCGGAGAGCATTTTTCTGAAATGCTCCGTCGGGCGTGTATTTGAGGTGTTTGATCCGAAGCTCCCGGAGGAGATCGAAGTGTATCCGGAAAAGGCTGATCTCTCCATAAACGCGAGCAAGCTGGCGGAGGACATCGGAGAATCGATGGAAAACGCGGGCGGGCCGGCGGGAGATATCGGAGAGCCGGCGGAAAACGCAGGCGGGCCGGTGGGAGATATCGGAGAGCCGACGGAAAACGCGGGCGGTCCGGCGGAAAATCTCAGGAAACCGGCGGAAAGGGGGCTTCGCAGCCGCGAGGAGTATTTGGCAGCCTATGCCCCGCGCATGCGGAAGGACCGGCAGCTTCTTTTCTACGCGAAAACGCCGAATGTCATGGCGGCGGTCCGGGGAATCGCGAAGAAGGCGAAGGAAATGCAGGATGAGACCGGCATCAATGCGGCCTATCTGGTTTTCGGGTTTCTTAAATGGCGGGAAAAAGCGTCGATGTCCGTTTTTTACGAAGCCCCGCTCCTTCTCGTACATGTCAATCTCCTGACCGGAACCCTCCGGGATCCCGTGAAAATTGAGATCAGCGACGATGACGTGGTGGTGAACCCGACCTTCCGGTATTATCTTCAGGCGGAGCAGGGGATCCGGCTTCCGGAATATACGGACGGTGAGCCGCTCGCCGTATATTTTGCGAAAACCGCGCAGGCTGTCCGCGGGACGGGCTGGGAGGTTCTTGATGCTTGCAAGCTGGGGATCTTCTCTTTCCTGAAGCTCAATATGTACGAGGATCTGAAAAGGAACGCCGACCGGATTCTTGCAAATCCCAATGTCCGCGGACTTTTGGGCGAGGCGGACGCGCAGCTGCGGCTTTCGGATTCGCAAGCTCCGGAAGATCTCGGCCGCAGGGGCTGGCAGGGCGGAACACCGGGCGCTGCGGAGCGGCAGGGGCACATGCAGGGCGTTGAGAACGCTGGGACAGCCGGGCGTACGTCCGGCCAGCCGTCGTTGACCCCGAACCCTCTGATTGACCTTCATACGGTGGTGGACGCGGATTCGAGCCAGATCGAGGCGATCGAGATGGCAAAGAGCGGCAAGAGCTTTGTTTTGCAGGGACCGCCCGGGACCGGCAAGAGCCAGACCATCACAAATATCATCGCCGAATGCCTGCACGACGGGAAAAAGGTTCTTTTTGTCTCGGAGAAACAGGCCGCGCTGAATGTTGTTTTTGATAAATTAAAAAAGGCGGGGCTGGCGGATTTCTGCCTGGAGCTGCACAGCCATAAGGCCAATAAGCGGGCGGTGATCGAGGAGCTGAACCGGACGCTGGAGACGCCCAGAAGCAGCGTCCTGCCCGGCGCGGAGGAGGAAATCCGCCATAAGGCAAAAGCGCAGGCACAACTCGACGGGTATGCATTTGCCCTGCATAAAAAGCGTGAAAGGATCGAGAAATCGCTCTATGAGCTGTTCGATCTGTACGCGGAGGAGAGAAATTCTCCGGAAGTGGACGCTGCCATCAGCGATATCGCGGAGAAAGGGCAGACGTACCTTCTGGGGGCCGTCCGCGCGTTGGAGCAGTATGCGGAATATGTCCCCAGCGTCGGCGAAAACTATCGGGAAAATCCCTGGTTCGGGTTTGCGGATGCGCGGATCAGCTACGAGGGCCGCGGGCGGCTGCGGGCGGATCTTGCGGAGCTTTCGGAGGCCTTCCGGGCGCTTTCGGAGGAGACGGCGGGGCTTCGGGATCGCTTTGGCGCTCCGGAAATGTTTTACGCCTCGGCGGCCGCGTGGCAGACGCTTCTGGAGCTCTGCGGCAAAAGCGATGTTATGACGCCCCGGCTGCTTTCCGAGGAAGCGGTGAGCGAGATCTTCCCGCAGCTTCTTAGGCTGAAGGAGCTGGCCGGAAATCTCGTACCGCTCCGGAACGCGATTCTGGAAGGATTTACGCCCTCGGTTTTCCGGGAGCTCGACGGCAGGACCCTCTACACCCGGCTCACCGGTGAATTCGCTTCCTTCTTTTCCCGCATGTTCAGCGGGGAATTCCGGAATCTTGTGGCCGGCATCCGGCTGCACGCGAAAAATGGCGAAAAGCCCGGCTATGAGCAGGCAGTGCGGTTTGCGGAGCAGCTGATGCGCGCGCAGGAGGCGCAGGCAGATTTCGACGCGGCGGCCGCGCCGGTTCAAAGCTTCCTTGGCAAATGCTGGCAGGGGCCGGATACGGACTGGGAGTGCGTGCTGTCGGAAATGCAGGCGCTTCAAAGCTGCCTGCGTCTTTTGGAGGAAGCGGCCGCGGGCGGGAAGAACCCGCGTAATTCCGGAGAGACGGGCGGCAGGGCGCGCGCGGACGGTTTTTCGCCCCGGGAATCGGGCGGCGTTTTTGCCGGAGCGCGGAGAATCTGCGGAAACCTCCCCGAAATGTCCCCGGAAGAATTTGCCGCGCGGCAGGCGGAGTTTCACGTCGCGGCGGAGCGGCTGCGCGAAAGGCTTGACGCGGCGCGGGAGCCCGTTTCCCGCCTTCGCGCCCAGTTCTCGGGGAAGGTCATTGATTTTGATCATGACCGCTATGACCTTTGCCGGGAAAAGCTGAACGCCTGTCTTGCGGACTTTGAAATGCTGGGAAACTGGCTGGGCTTCATGGCGGTTCTCGAAGAGCTTGAAAAACACGGGCTGACGGCATTTGTCGATGTATGCATTAAGGAAGGAATCCGTCCGGAGGAGACGGTCGGAGCCTTCCGGCGGGTCTTTTACAGGCACTGGATCGAGAACCTTCTTTTCACGGATCCTGCGCTGGCCTCCTTCACAAGAATCCGCCAGGAACAGGCGGTGCAGACATTTGCCCAAAAAGATACTTTACAATATGAAATCAGCAAGCTGCAGATCCGCGCGGAGCTTTCGAAAAAGCGGCCGAATCTTGAGCTGGTGGCCGGCGGGAGCGCGGTGGCGATCCTTCGGCGCGAGGGCAGCAAGAAGCGCAAGCAGATGCCGATCCGGCGGCTTCTCTCGGAGACGGGGAGCCTGGTGCAGATCTTAAAGCCATGCTTTCTCATGTCGCCGCTTTCCGTCAGCACCTTCCTCGATCCGGACAAAATCACGTTCGATACGGTCGTTTTCGACGAGGCCTCGCAGATCTTCCCGCAGGACGCGGTGGGGGCGGCTTATCGCGGAAAGCAGCTCATCGTGGTCGGCGATTCCCGGCAAATGCCGCCGAGCGATTTTTTTACCTCGCTCGTGGAGCTGGAGGAGGACGACGAGGAGGTCGGGGATGTGGGCGATTTCGAGTCGATCCTCGACGTGTGCAGCGCCGCGCTGACGACAAAGCGCCTCTCCTGGCATTACCGGAGCCATTACGAGCAGCTCATTGCCTTCTCCAACCGGCATTTTTATGATAACCGGCTCGTGACCTTCCCATCCTCGACAAGGGACCGCAAAGGCATCGGCGTTGATTTCTTCTTCGTGGAGGGAACCTTTGACCGGAGGACCAAGACGAATCTTGCGGAGGCGGAGGCCGTCGTCGGGCACGTTTACCGGCATATCGAGGAGTATCCGGAACGGAGTCTCGGCGTGGTCGCGTTCTCGGCCGCACAGCAGGGGCTGATCGACCGGCTGCTTCTTAAAAAGAGGATGGAGGAGCCGTCGAAGGAATGGTTCTTCAGGGCCGACCGTCCGGAGCCGTTTTTCGTGAAAAACCTGGAAACCGTGCAGGGCGACGAGCGCGACACGATCATCTTCAGCGTGGCTTACGCGCGGGATTCTCAGGGGAGATTCCTTCACAACTTCGGACCGCTGAACCGCGAGGGCGGCGAGCGGCGGCTGAACGTCGCGGTGACCCGGGCGAAGGACAACGTTCAGCTCATTTCGTCGATCCGTGACGCGGACATTGACCTCACCCGGACGAATTCGGAGGGCGTGCGGCTCCTCCGCGCCTATCTTTCCTACGCGGAGAAGGGCGAGGCTGCCCTGGAAGGCGGAGCAAGGAGGACGGAGGAGGAAGGGAGCTTGTCTTCGTTCGAGAAGGAGGTCGCCGAGACGCTTCGCGAAGGCGGCTTTTCGGTCGATGCCGGGGTCGGCTGCTCGGAGCAGCGGGTCGGGCTGGCCCTGCGTCAGCCGGAGGGGGAGCGCTATCTGCTCGCGATCGAGAGCGACGGCGGGACCTACAGAAACGCGAGGAATGCCCGGGACCGCGACTGCCTCCGGCAGCGGGTCCTGGAAAATATGGGCTGGCAGTTCTGCCGCGTCTGGTCCACCGAATGGTACCGGAACCGGGAGGTGGAGCTGGAGAGGCTCCTTCGGACGGCGAAGGAAGCGGTGGAGAGGGACAAAAAGCCCGTGAAGCCGGCGGAGTCGGACGCGCCGGGGACACCCGCGCTTTTAACGGAGACTTTTGCGGACGCTTCGCTTGCCGAGGCTCCGCCGGCGGAGGTCGGCGGGAGCGCGGAGCCGGGATCGCGAGGCTTCGCCGGAGCACCTCTCGCGGAGGCCGGCGCGGGCGCGGCCTCCGGAAGCGCGCTCTCCGAAGGGTTCTTAACGGAGGAACCACTGGAAGAAGCCCCGGCCAGGGAGCTGTCGGAAATCCTGCTCAAGGAAATGCCCGGAGAGGTGTCTGCGGACCGTTCGCCGGCCGGGAGGTTTTTGAAAAAGAAAGCCCCGAAAGCGCCGGGAATGCTTCGGGAAAATGTATCCTCGGAGGCTCCCCTGAAGGAGACGCGTTCCGGTTCCGAAGAAGCCGAGGCGCTTGCGCAAGAGGCCGAGGCGCGTTTTTCCGTCGAGGAAACGGAGACCGCGGCCGGCTTCCCGGAATACCGGCAGGCGGATGCGATGGCGCTTCTTTCG
>CACZBB010000070.1 GCA_902779245.1 uncultured Lachnospiraceae bacterium
AAAGACCCCCGTAATGACCGCGCCCGTACGGCGCATTTTCCGAAGATAATACAAATACCCGCTGATGGCCGTGCTGAACTGGTAGCTTTTTCCCTCGTAGGTGTAGCTGTAGCCGTAGCCGTTCAGAAAGGCCTCAATCGGAAAATCAACGACCGCGTGGCTGACGCCCAATTCCTCCGCCAACCGGATGCAGGGGTCGTTGAGCATGAGCTTCAGGCCCTTCTTGGTTGCCGCGGCCGGAAAAGGCGTCTGGTTCGCTGCGGCATTCTCCGGATTCGTCAGAAAGTATCCGTTGCTGACCGGGAAGTAATATCCCTTGTATTTTCGTGCCAGAAGCAGCTTTTTCTGCAGCAGCGAATCCTTTGTGCCCGCGCCGAGCTCGCCCTTGAGCGTGACCGAGGACGCGGCTTTCACCGATGTGACAATCCGGCCGCTTTTCGGGCTCGCCGCGTAGGGCGGCAGGGCAACCAGATAGATCCTTCCGTCGTCGCTGGGCATGATTCTCGAAAAATCCGCCTTCACCGTCACGGTCCTGTGGTTTGTGCCGATGACCGCCGACCGGATGGTTCCGGGCGCAAGGATCCACTTCTGGTCAGCCTTCTGGCTGTTGTGACGAAGCACCAACTCCGTCCCAGGCTCCGTCGACCCATTCTTTATGGAAAGGGCATATTTTCTGTTGAATCCGCACAGAAACTCCACGCCCCCGTTTTTCATGTACTGCACCAGCCAGAGCTGATTCAGATTCTTTCGCTTTGCGTCCGGAAAGACCGAAGCGTTGGTATACACGGATCGCACGGCCAGCGCCTTCCCGGTCAGGACAGACACGATCCGGTAGCCGGTCACTTTACCGACCGTAAGCTTCTCCAGGCGGAAATACTGCTCCGAAGCTCCCGTCCAGTCATCCAGCGCGCATCTGCCGTTCCCGGCCATCAGCACGCGGTCCGTCTCGATCATCGAGCGGATGCTGTAGCTCCTCGCCGGAGCGGGATCCGCCAGGACGCTGACCCGCGCCGTTCCCCCAAACAGCAGACAGAAAATGAAGATCAGTCCGAACGCCTTCAAAGCACCCTTCAAAGTTCTTTGCATTTAAACCCCTTTCCGCCGGCCGTCGGTTCCCCTTCCGGCGGCCTGGCTTTTTTAACCCTGTTTTGCCCTCGCTTTCTCTGACTTTTTCTCCGCTCGCTGCTCCGTGCCATGCTGCTGCATGATCTCCAGCGATTCCTGATACCGAGTGGATTTGACGGCATCGCCGGCGCGGTAGATGCGTCCGAAAGCTCTGGAGTGCTTCTCCATCTCCTTCGATACCTCCTGCTCGCGCTTTTCCAGATTCTCCGCCTCGGCCGCCAGCGCCGTGATATCCTCCGGCTTTCCGGCAAAGGCCTGCGCGACATTTTTCGCGCCGCCGGAGATCGCGTTCGCCGCGCCCTTGGCTGTCACGGCAATCGCATCCGTTGCGGACTTCGCCGCCTTCGACGCCTTGTCGCCGGCATTTTTCAGGAAATTGCCCACCGACTTGCCGCCCCGGCCGATCCAGCTGTCGTCCAGCCGTCCGCGCATCTCCGCGGCCTTCGCCAGCTCCTTCTCGTGGCTTTTCTCGAATTCCTCCCTTGTCTCCAGAATGTTCATATCCTCCTGGATCATCTCCTGCGGCTTCTGCTTTCCGGAGAATTCCTCCGCCATGAAAGCCGTCTCTCCGAGGAAATAGCTCATGCGGGTGCTGACCACGCGCATGCCGGAGCGAATGGAATCCAGCTCCTTCAGCGTCTTGTTCAGCTTGAACATGGTCAGCGCCGAGACAATGAGGTCCGCCACGTAGATGGCCAGGAAGATGCCCGCGAGTACCCAGCCGATGTTTTCCGGGATGAGCTCCGGCGCCTTGCCGAGGAAAAGCGGCTGAACGATCTTCCAGACGATCACGATGCCGATGCCCCAGAAAATACTGAACTTCAGGCAGATATAGCCCTTGAAGTTGAGAAACTCATCGGTATAATCCCACCATCTGGTGTGATAGACCACGTCGAGGAGCCAGCCGCCGAGAAGCTCGACCAGCGTCGCGAACACGGCGCCGATGATGAAAAGCAGGAAGATATTGAGATCCTTGCCCGGAGGCAGCCCGACGCCGCCCTTCGTGATGGCTTCCGGGAAGCTCCGCCCGCCCATCAGGCCGGTGATCGTATTGATGACGCCAAAAACGACGATCACGCCGAAGCCGTAGACCGGGCAGACCGGCCCGTTCAGAAAGCCGCGGTTGATAACCTTGTGGAAAACCAGCGCATGGAAGATTACCTCCACGCACCAGCCCACCACGGAATAAATAAGAAAATTCCAAACCAGCTGATAAAACGTCATTCCCAAAATCATTTGTTTTCCACACTCCTCATAAATATTTGATTGACCCGCGGGGGGATCTTGTTGATTTGCAGCCCAGTCTCGACAAAAATGGTGTTGCAGCTCGCTCCGTCCACGGTACTGTCATGAAATCAGGTCAGGATTCAGCATCCGGGCCGGCCGCCGGTCCGAAGGGATCGGCGGTGTCCGGCCCGGGATTTAAAGCAACCGGCTGTGCCTCTTTAGAAGCTGTGGCCGCCGGAGGAGAAGCCGCCGCCTCCGCCTCCGCCGCCTCCGCCGCCTCCGCCTCCGCCGCCGCTTCCGCCGCTGCTGCGGGAAACCGGATCGTAAGTCCTGGAGGTGCTGGTCTTCTCACAGAGGACATTAGACAAATTCACGGTTCGGTCTACGGAGGTCAGGGTTTCACGGCTCCTGGCAAATGTCCGGTTCGAGACCATGCGCAGGATGAAGTAAGCGAGGAACGTTCCCAAAACGACCGCGAGGAACGCGTTGCTGATGTATTTCATCGGCTGAGATACCCGGCCGGTGGCAAGATAATCCGAAAGCTCCCCGAAGGCCTGCTTCGCGCACGCATAATACTGCTTCTTGCTGGCGAGTTTATAGATATTGTCCGTGATCGAGTTGGCGACCGAGCCCGTGACGCTCTTCGACAGCTCGCCGTTGCCCGCGATGATCAGCATGCGCGAGCCCATGTCGATCAGGAAGATCACGCCGTCCGCGTTCTGACCGAACCGGCCGCGGAAAACGCTCTTTGCCAGGTCCGACGCGTCCTTCCCGCCGCCATTTGTCGTCGCGAAGAGGACATTTCCGTATTTCGTCAGCGGCTGCATGGCTTCGAGCAGCCGGGCCTTTTCCGTCTCGGACAGCAGCCCTTCCGCGTCATCGATCATATAGCGGTACCTGCTGTCCGCCGACGAATAGCCCTCCAGCACGGCTCCGGCGCCGCTCCCGGAGGTTTTTTCGGAGCTCTTTTCGGAGCTCTTTTTCGTGGATTTCTTTGCGGACGCGGAAATCATGCGGAAAGCCGCGCTCCAGGAGCTCTGCCCGGAAGCGGCCGAAAAACCCGCGGCAGCCGTCACGGCTCCCGGAAGCTTCTCCCCGAGGGAGGCGCTTCCCAAAACCGCGCCGCCAAGGATGAGGATCGCCAGCGCCGTCGCACCGGCCGCCGCCCCCGGATGCGCCTTCGGCGCGGAGGTATCGCCGCCCTGCCGAAGGACCTGGGGCATCGGGCGCGTCGCCAGATAGTTGTATTTCTGGAGGATGCCAAGAAGCGTCACCATCAGCGCCACGTAGCCTGCCGTGACCGCCGCGTAGTAAACCATATCATCCACCGCGTTAAGGCGGAAGACCGCGATGCTGATCACGACCGCCGCAAGGCTTCCAAATGCCGGAGCGACGACCTTCTTCCCCGGAAGAACATTTTTCTTCCGCAAAACGCCGATGAACGGAAACAGCGTGATCAGGATGACGAGCAGATCCATCCAGATGCTTTTCGCGAAACGGATGTTGAACAGATATCCGAGATTGCCGAAGAACGACGTACTGATCTGCCCGCGGATAAGCATCAAAAGGAACGACGGCACAATGAGCACGAAAATGGTGATCAGCGCCGTTGTCAGGCAGCTGCCGTCCTTCTTCCGCTTCTGTTTCGATCCCTGTTCCCGGGCGCTCCGCTCGGCAATCAAGGCCTTATCCCGCTTCGCAATGGAGTTGAGCTGCATGTTGTAAAGGATCATGGTAAATGCGGCGGCGATGGAGGTAATCCGAAGCGCGACGAGCGGCGTCGGGGTGAAAAAGAGATTCAGCAGAAGATACACCGGCACCGCGAGGATCAGGCAGAAGATCATATACCTTCCGAGATCCACCGGAAGGTCCGCGCAGACCTTCCCGGTCTGTCCGTTGACCACCGCGTAGGCCACGCGGTCCTTGTTCCGCCAGGTGAGAAACCACACGGGGAGCAGTGAGGACCAGCTCTGCTGAACCATGCCCTCCGCGCGGCCGTTGATGCTGTCGCGAAGCTTATTTTCGTTGAGCTCATGTGCCTCGATGCCGGAATGCTTCATCGCCTCGGTGATCAGGCCCGCGCTGTGCTCCGCCGCCTTTTTTTCAAAGAACCGAACCGGGACATCCGCCTTGTCCGCGTAAAAGCCCGTCAGGTACCCCGGCGCGAACGCCCGGATATCCTTGCCGTCGTAAGGCGCGATGGCGTCCGAGATCTTATCGTCAAAGGAGGCGGACGCCTCATAAGCGGTATCGCAGATGTGGTAGTTTACATTTGCCGAAACATGGTAGTTGTCGGTGATTTTGTAATCGCCGCGCCGGTAGGTTCTCTTGCCGGTTGTCTCCAGCAGTCCGCTGCCGCTGTTTTCCACGAACCAATAGGGCATGTAGATTCCCCGGAACTCCTCCAGCGATTCGGGATCCCGCAGCTCCTTCGGCGCAAAGACGGAGCGGAAGGCCATCTTCCGGTAGACGGTCTTGCATTCCTCCTTCGTGACCTTGAAGGGGATGACATACGCCGGTTTGTCCAGCTCGCCCTTCCGGGAGATGTAGGACTGGCCGCCGCAGTAGGGGCAGAAGCCGTTGATCGCCTCGTCGGCGGTGATCATTTCGCCGCCGCAGGTCGGACAGATGAAAACCGCCGCCTCGTAGACCGGGCTTTCCTTCCCGACGCGGGACTTTTCGTAAGCGGCGGGGTCAAAAGTGCTGTCGCAGTAATCGCATTTAAGCATCTGCGACGCAATATCAAAATGAAGACCGCCCCCGCAGCTTGGGCATGGGTACATAAAAGCCTCCTTTCCTTAATCTTTTTGACGCTTCAGTTACCGAAGGAGGCTTTTATGTGCCTCCGGAAAGCCTCCGAACTCCTTTACCAAGGCTTTCATTTTATCTCTCTATTATATAGGAAAAAATGCCGTTTGACGAGAGCGAACGGCATTTTTTTCCTGATTCACGGAGAAGTTCCTCCGCCTTATTCACCCACGATGGTGATTCTTCCCTCGCCATAGCGGTTTTCGTAGGCGGCCTTCGCCTTCCCCACAAGCTCCATCATTCTTTCGCCCGAATAGTCGAATTCATGATTGCCGATCGCCGCGGCTGACGCTGGCGCTCAAGCCCTCTCGATCCGGTCTGCCGCCACAAATCCGCGTTTTGCCTTTGTCCTTACGTGGAGCCACGCGGAGCCGTCCCCGGCCGTGGCCGAGCCGTCAACGACGACCGCCGTCCCGCTTTTCAGCTCAGCGATCTTGTAACAGTCCACGCCGGCTCCGACGCGCAGCGCGGCGAAGCCGTCCGAGGCGTAGCCGATCTTTGCTTCGTAAGCCCTGAACTTCTCCTTCGGCACCACCGCCGAATAATAGACATAGCCCGAAAGTCTGCCGTACCGCACATACCGCCAGTCCTGACCCTTGTCGTTGGTGACCCTGAGCCCGTAAACCACATCCGCTCCGGCCTTCAAAACGCGAAGTTTTTTCCACGACGTTCCCGGCCCCTCGTAAAGCCCGGCATCCTTCAGGATCGTCCCGGCCGACGCCGTGTCTGCCTCATAATCCGGAACCGCCGCGCGTTTCGCCCTCTCCGGCGACGGATAGAAAACGCACAGAAAGCTGTGGTCCTTCCACTCATTCAGCGCTACATGTTCAAAGGGCTGCCCGGCCCGGATCCTGTCGTTGCTGCCCAGATCGTATTTCGAAATATCGTTCTCACCCGTCCCGCCCAGCGAATAAAAAACATGGCTGACATTTGCCGTCCCCACGACATGATTCTCCTGCATGCAGACAATTCCGTGATGCCGGACCGCGTCCGCGGGATTCAGGGATTTCACGAGGCCGGCCGACTGGCAGACGTCGAGGATCTCGTTGATATTTTTGGGTCCGTCGACATAACCCATCGTGTAAAGCGCCCGGAGCGCAAGGCCCACGCAGTCCGCCGCCTCATCCTCCATCGGCGGAAAGCACCGATCCGTCGGCCCATAGGTACAATTCGCATGCGCGTACCGATAAGCCGCCCGGATATGCCGGTCCAGATTTTCCGTACTCATTTTCATCTTCTTTACCATGAATAAACCCCCTGATTTCATTTTTGTCCGGCCGGAAACGCCGGTTCGTTTAAGATCCGTCCGCCAGATGATAGCCGTCCCGCGCATGGCGGAGATCCGCCTCCATCTCGGCGGCATCGGTCCAGCCGGAGAAGGAATGGGCATATGAGAACCCGTGGTTATAACCGAAATTAAAGCCCTGAAGACTTCCGTAATCCGCCGTCAGCACGCCGTCCGCCGGGATTTTCAGGTCGGAATAACGGCAGGCCTCGTAGCTCGTCAGCACCGATCCGTCCTTGCGCGTAACGCGCACTTCGTAGGTGTCATAGAGCACGTTCCGCTCATAAGAAATGTCCTCATCCGCAACGAACAGATACATCCGGTACGGCCTGCAGGTCAGATCCCGGGCAAGCGGCGAGGAAACAATTTCCTCCCAATCCTCCCGTATAAGACGCTCGGTGTTGGCGTGAATGGCGGAAAGATTGTCCCCGCCCAGCTGGTCGGTGCCCAGTACCCATTCCGTGAGCCCCTCCGCCCTGAACTGCTTCTCGGAAGGCACAAAACGCCAGCCGACGGGAGCCTTCGCTTTTACCGTGACCCGGTCTCCGTTTCGCAGGCCGGTCTTCGGCGTGATCTCAAACCGCGCCTCATCGGCATACTCCGCGGCGCCGCGTTCGGGGATCTTGAGCTCCGCCCTTCCCTCGCCGGACATACCGGAAAATGTTACGCGCACAGCCGAAAAGGGATCGGCGGTGCGGGGAAAGGCAAGCTCATGCATCGGAGATTCGGGAATCAGCACATTGATCAGTAAGATCGCCGCGATGACGCCAAAAGCGATGAGCCAGCCCCGGAGCCTGCGCCCGCGCTGCTTTTTTCTCTGAAGCTCCCGGATATCCTCCTCGGCACGGGCATGCGCAAGGCGCCGTTCATATTCCTTCTGCGCAATGTCTTCCTTCTCGATCAGCACCCTCAGCCCGCAGTAAGGGCAGACGGCCTCTTTCCCGTCCGCCGACAGCTCCATTCTCCCTCCACAGGAAGGGCAGGTGAGCGGTATTGTCTTCATCTTCTCCTGACCCATAATCTCTCAAGCCTCCAGAGGTATCCCGGATGCGCGTTTTATCATTGCAAAACGCCTTCGTTTCTGGTCACCATGTGACCAGAAGCTTTATTACATATTGTATACACGCTCCGCGAAAGGCTTCTCTTGACCCTCGCCGGCGGTTGTCTTATAGTATAACACAAAGACATCATTTAGGCAAAAGTTATAGATCACAATTGATTCGACGCCAGAGCGGCAAAAAGGAGACGCGGCATGAAGATCCTGATCATCAACGGCAGCCCGAAGGGAAAGCAGAGCAACACCCTGAAGCTGGCAAGAGCCTTTGCCGATGGTTTTTCCGAGGCATGCTCCTCCGAGCTTGAGGAGCTCACCGTTCGCGACCTCGACATCCGCCCGTGCCTCGGCTGTTTTTCCTGCTGGCGCAAAACCCCCGGCAAATGCGTCCTCCCGGACGATATGGCGGGGGTTCTTGAGAAGCTTGTGCGGGCGGACCTCGTGCTCTGGTCCTTCGGCCTCTATTACTTCAGCGTTCCCGGAAAGCTCAAGCTCCTCATTGACCGGCAGCTTCCGCTCGCCCTCCCGTTCATGGATGCTTCCAGCGCGTCCGGTTCGCATCCCTCGCGCTTTGACCTGCGCGGCCAGCGCCATGTCCTCATCTCCACCTGCGGCTTCTTCACCGCCGAGGGCAACTACCAGTCCGTGACCGCCATGTTCGACCATTTTCTCGGAAAAGGCCGGTACGAAACCATTTTCTGCGGCCAGGGAGAGCTCTTCCGCGTCCCGGAGCTCCGCGAACGCACCGACGCGTATCTTGCATTTGTCAAAAAAGCGGGGCGGGAATATGCCGGAAACGGAATTCAGGAGGACACGCGGGCAGGTCTCGGCGAGCTTCTTTACCCGCGCGAGGTCTTCGAGGCGATGGCCGACGCGAGCTGGGGCATCGAAAAGGAGAGCGGACAAAAAGAGGATCCCGCTTATGTCTTTACGCGGCAAATGGCGGCTCTCTATAACAGGGCTTCCTACGCGGGCCGGGACCGGGTCCTGCAAATGGATTACACGGATATCGGAAAATGTTATCAGGTCGTTCTGAAAAAGGATGGCTATGAGGTTCTTAAAGAGAATTTCCTGACGTTTACCACCAGGATCGTGACGCCGCTTACGGTCTGGCAGGACATCGCCGCCGGGAAGATCTCCGGGCAGGACGCGATGATGCGGCGGCTCTACCGCGTCGAGGGGGATTTCGACCTGATGCTCCACTGGGACGAGGTCTTCGGGGCGGGAAGCTCGCCGAAGGAAGCGGCGAAGCCGCGGCGGGCCGGCGAAAAGGGGCCGAGCTTTCTCTGTGTCCTGCTCCCGTGGATCACGTTCTGGGCGGCCACCGCATTTGACCGAAGCGTCGGCGCGTACCTGTCGATCGGCGTCTGCGCGGCGATGGGGATCATTTTTCTGCGGTACCGGAAAACCCTCTACGACGCGGTCTCCGCGGCCGCCGTTCTTGGGCTTTCCGCGGCCCTCCTCGCGGACCCGTCTCTGTACCGGTTCCTGCTTCCGACCTCTTACCTGCTCTTCGGGCTTTTGTGGAGCGTCTCCTGCCTGCTGAGGGTCCCGCTGACCGCCTGGTATTCGATGAAGGACTACAACGGCGACAAGGCGCTGGAAAATCCCCTGTTTCTTCGCACGAATCGCATCCTGACGCTGGCCTGGGGCGTGCTCTACCTCCTGACGGGCCTCTGGACGTTTTTCCTCATGGGCACGCCGGCCGCGCCCTTCCTTACGGTCATCAACAACATCCTCCCCGTCTTCCTCGGCCTCTTCACCGCCTGGTTCCAGAGATGGTACCCCGCCCACTACGCGGCGAAAGCGTTCTGAAGCTTACGCCGCGTAGTGGATGACAGCATTGATCATTCATTATTATTCGAATTCGATACCGGCAAAGCATTACTTAACGTATAAAGGAGCAATCTTGATTGTAATCTGCTTTTTTAATTCTTTTGCATAAAGATTCGGCCTCGGATTTAATTTATCAATATCAT